>JANNOS010000014.1:0-9826 GCA_031399315.1 Methylophilaceae bacterium
GCACCGCGCATTACGCTCTTCGCTTTTTAGCATATTTTTGCCGTTTTATAAAATCAGCTATATCCGCCATAATACTAGGTTAACTTCAGCGCCTTTAGTCCTTTTCTTCGTCCGAAGAATTGACCGAAACCTAACGTTTGAATTAAGGGGCTGCGAAGCAGTCCCGCTTGAATGAGGGGTTGTGCATAGCTACGCTGAAATTTCTGCTATACGTTTGAACCTAACGATAATAGGGATATTTAGGTCTTGAGATTGCCCAGATACATCGAATGTATCGTAATCAATTTTACCTGACAAAGTAACTTGGGTTTTTTGGACATTTCCAAAAACATTATTAGGAGCGCCAAAGTAATGATTGATAGAAGCCTCAGCGGTGATAACGTTATCTTTAACACTGAAAGTACCAACATAGAAGTAGTTGCTGTCACCGCCCCTAACAGTGCCGTTTTCGAGAACAACAACGCCAGCCCCGTAATTGCCGCCTGGGACAACGAAAATAACAGACCAAAGAGCTTCAAGCATAGAATTTTCCTTAAATGTTGTATGTTGGTAAGTGGTAAAACACAAGAGCAGTTAGCAAAGCAATATTTCTGGAACTACTTTTTAACACGGTCAAAGTTAAAGGCAATTTGTCACACCGTGTTTTTAGATGCACAACGTGAAATAGGCATCCTATTTGACGCTTTATATTGCGTCAAATGGGATGATGTATTGTGGTTGATAAATAAAGTATATAATAAAATCATATTGTTATTAATTATTAGTACTGCCTAAATTTAAAATACTAAACCATCAAATATATGGAACAATCAAATACAATGTTTTCAAAAATCGAGCCACCTAAGTTGCTAGACCTTGTGCGCGGTAAAATTCGTTTAAAACATTATAGTATTCGCACCGAGCAAGCGTATGTAGATTGGATTAAACGCTATATTTTGCATTTTGACAAGACCCACCCAAAAGACTTGGGTGCGGATGAAGTGGAGGCGTTTTTAACGCATTTGGCCGTGGTGGGTAAGGTTTCTGCCAGCACGCAAAACCAAGCAAAAAGCGCATTGTTGTTTTTGTATAAAGAGGTGTTAGGCCAAAGCTTGCCTTGGTTAGATAAGGTAGAGCAAGCCAAAGTGCCTAAGCATTTGCCTGTGGTGTTAAGTCAGCAAGAAGTGCAAAAGGTATTAAGCCATTTAAGCGGCACGCACCATTTGGTGGTGAGTTTGCTGTATGGCACGGGTATGCGCATTTTAGAGGCATTGCGATTGCGGGTGAAAGATATTGATTTTGCGCGCAAAGAGATTTTAATACGCGATGGTAAAGGTTTTAAAGACAGAGTAACCATGCTGCCAATGGTGTTGGCGGAGCCCTTAAAAACGCATTTAAAACGCGTTATAGATTTGCACGATGCAGATTTGGCTAATGGTTTCGGAAGCGTGTATTTCCCTTATGCATTGGTTAAAAAATTCCCCTATGCAGAGCGTGATTGGGCTTGGCAATATGTATTTCCGTCGGGCAAGTTGTCAGTTGATCCGCGCGAGGAAGGCATTAAAACCGTAAGGCGGCATCATATTCAAGATCAAGCTATTCAGCGCGCTGTGCGGCAGGCGGTGGTAGATTGTGGTTTAACCAAGCCCGCCACGCCACATACGTTTAGGCATAGCTTTGCCACACATTTAATTGAAGGCGGTTACGACATTCGCACCGTGCAAGAGTTGCTGGGGCATTCTGATGTTTCTACCACCATGATTTACACGCATGTGTTGAATAAAGGCGGGCGTGGGGTGAGTAGTCCGTTGGATGTGCTTTAGTTTCATGGTTTTAAGTAGATTATCTTAACTATTAATTCGCTATAATAGGCTAGATGAGCCTTCGCCTTCGCTTAAACTTACTAATTACCGCCTTATTACTGCTATTTATGACAGCAGTTGGTTTTATTGTATTTAAAGGCACAAAAGCATCAATTCAAGAAGGTGTGGAGGCGGCAACCCGCGTCACCGTACAGCTGTTAGATACAGTGATTGTAAGTTCTGTGCAAAACCCTGAGTGGGGGTATACCCACGACGTAATGCGTCGTTTTTTACATCATTTGGGGCATGTGCGCGGCAATGAAATTAGGCTTTATAGTTTAAGCGGTGCGCAAATTTTTAAATCACCGCCTTCTAAATATCGTGCCAATGTAAACCCGCCAGATTGGTTTTATAACATGTTGAATCCGCATGAAAAATCAGTCACACGTACTATTTATTATGGAAAATTGATTGTTCAGCCTAACCCCTCAGGTGCTATACGTGAGGCTTGGTCTAAGATGCGCTATTTATTTTTTGTAGGGCTGGCCTTTTTTATATTGTTAAACGCGATTGTTTATTGGATGCTAGGCCGCTGGCTGCAACCTTTACAACCTATGATTAAAGCCATCAACAAAATGGAGCAGGGCGATTTGTCGCCGCGCTTACCAAGTTTTGATCTGCCTGAGTTTGACCGCATTGGCCATAGCCTAAACCGCATGGCAGAATCTTTGGCGGCAGAACGCGAGCTTGAAGAAAATCGTCAATTAACGGCGCTTATACAAACCCATATTGAGGAAGAACGCAGAAGCTTATCGCGCGAGTTGCATGATGAGCTTGGCCAATATGTCACAGCCGTAAAAACCTTTGCGGTCGCCATTGCTAATAAAACTAAAGTATCGGCACCAGAAATTTCTGGTCACGCGCAAACAATCGTAGCTGCTGCCAATCACATCTACGATGGCATGCATAATATTATTCGCCAGTTAAGGCCAGGCTCACTCGATAATTTAGGCTTAAGTGAAACCTTGCGTGACGCTGTGAACCAATTGCAAAATGCACACCCAAATCTCAATATTAAGCTGCATTTGGCTGGGAAGTTAGATAAGCTGGGCGAGAATTTAAATATAAATATTTACCGCATTGTGCAAGAAGCCATTAATAATGCCATTAAACATGCAGATGCAAAAAATATTGAAATTAAACTAGAAACTACTAAAACTGGCGCTTTGCAACTGATGATTAAAGACGATGGGCGCGGTATGGATATTGGTGAGGTAGACCAAACTAATCATTTTGGCTTGCTGGGTATGCGTGAGCGTGTGCAAGGGTTTAAAGGCAGTTTTAATGTGGATTCTGAGCTTGATAAAAATGGAACACATGCTGGTAAAGGTACGGTAATCTACATTAATATTCCACAAGCAACTGAGGCAGGAGAAATAGAAAATAAATGAGCCAAATTAACGTAATGTTAGTCGATGACCATGCTGTAGTGCGCATGGGTTTTAAGATGTTGCTGGAATCGGATACGGATATAAAAGTAGTTGCCGAGGCAGAAAATGGAGAAACGGCCATTAAAGCTTATATGGAACATAAACCTAATATAGTGGTGATGGATATCACCATGCCAGGCATGGGCGGCATAGAGGCGATAGAGCGTATTTTAGCCAAAGATAGTGGTGCAAAAATTTTGGTACTTTCTGCACATGAAGATTCCGTACATCCTAAGCGGGTATTGAACGCTGGTGCGATGGGCTACTTAACAAAACGTAGCGCTGCTGAAGAACTCATTAAAGCCATACGCACCGTTACAAGTGGCAAAAAGTATATTGAGGCCAGCGTAGCGCAACAAATGGCGATACAGCAATTATCTGGTGACCAAAGCCCAGTGGATGTATTGAGCGAGCGCGAGTTTGAGGTGTTTATGTCGCTTGCGCGCGGTAAAACCACTAACGAAATTGCTGAGAGTTTATTTTTGAGCCCACGTACGGTCGGCACGCATTTATATAATATTAAGCAAAAATTAAACGCAAATAATTCGGCTGAAATAGCGTTAATTGCTATGCGCAGCGGATTACTGGAGCCTTAAGTTACTGGATTTGTAGATTGTTTAAAGCCCAGAAGCTTGCTTGAAGCTGGGTGCCTGTTTGAACCCAGATAATTGCTTATATCTTAAATTGTTAGGTTCATAGCGTGCAATATTAAGCTCACCAAGGCCAGCCAGTTCAACCATTGTCTTTGATCCGCTTGGTAATTTACCAAATTCTGGCGGAATTAAAAAAGTAATCACTTTTTTATTATGTTCCATTGCGCCAACACCAACTTGCCAATTTTGCCATTCACGCTTCTGCGGCAAGCCCGTGGCGCCTATCAAGCGTGCTTCTTCATAAACTGCGTTTTTTTCTGCGCCTATCAACAGGTTAAATAACTCGACGCGTACTAATTGATTCGCCTGAACGATATTAGCAGGTATTTCTGGCTCAGTTACTTCTGTTGGTAATGGTTCTGATATTGGTTTTACAGATTGAAAGCTCGCTGTTGCTAGCATATACGTTAAATCATCTGGTTCTGTTTCTTGTAGTTGTGCTATGTTTTGAGTGCGTTTAGCATTGTTTTGCGTGGCTACGTTTTGTGGGGCGCTACCTTGTAAAACGCTGCGCTGCATGGCGCCATTTTCTGCGCTAAGTTTGTCGGCCGCCGCATACTGCGATTCACTATAATCATCACCTTCTTCCACATCCATCGCGCGGGCAAGCGATTTATCCACCACACTTGTGGCTATAGAGCGCACAATTTGTTGTGCAACCGTACCACCTAGGCAGCCGCTCAGCAGTGATAAAGCAGCTAATAATGCAATTAGCTTAGCTATATATCTTAAAGTTATAATAATCATTGTCATTAAAACTAACTTTACGTTTCTAACGCGGAAAGTACAGATTACTGCTAACTAATAGAAATGTCTAGGGCTGTGTGTGAAATAAATTGATAGACCACTCTATTTTGTGGTTTGTGTAGTTTTGTCAGCAGTATTGCCAGTATTGTTGCTTGTATTGATACTAATGATGCCACTTAAAATGATGAGTAATATGGCGAACAACTCGGTGTATGTGAGCGCTTCTTGCCAAAAAATCACACCAAAAATGGTTGCAAAGATAACCGTGGTATAAGCCAAGCTGGCTACAATCAGCGTGTTGCCTGTGCGGTAGGCGCGCGTCATGGCTAATTGCCCCACCGTGGCGGATAGCCCTAATCCAATCAGTACGGGCATGTCTTGCCAAGTGGGCATGGTAAAGGCCTGTGTGAACATCCAAAGCCCACTAGCAATGGTCGATATCAGTGTAAAGTAAAACACTGTGCGCCAATCTGGCTCGTTCAGTTTGCCCAGTTGTTTAACATGCACATAAGCAATGGCGGCACCAAAGCCCGATAGCAAACCCAGCAAGCCAGCCAAGGCATTTTGGCTAGAAAAGCTGGGTTTTAATAGCAATACCACGCCAATAAAACCCAATAAAACCGTGCCAAATAATATTTTTTTTGGTTTTTCGTGCAGCATAAAAGGCGTGAATAGCGCTAAAAATAAGGCGGATGTGTAGTTAAGCGTAATCGCACTTGCGAGCGGTAAATGTGCAATCGCATAAAAAAACAGCACCAAAGAAATCAGACCAACCAAGGCGCGAGAGATTTGTTTATTTAGCACAGGGGTTTTAAGCGATAACTTTTGCTGCCAAATGCAGACGTAAATCGCGATTAAGCCAAAGATAGAGCGGTAAAAAACTAATTCTGCGCTATTAAACTTGTGCGCGCCTACTTTCACTAAGGCGCCCATCACCGCAAAACCAACTGCGGCCACTAGCATCCACAGGCTGCGCAAATGCGGCCATTTGAATTTGGTCATTGTAAAGTTGGGTGGTTTCATTTATTTGGAGATGTGTTGAATGTGCAATGTCTCAAATATACCAAATTGACCAAATCGGGTACACTTAAATAATTTTTAAAAATCAGGGAATTAATAATGAGCCAAGCAAACTTGAGCCTAGAAAACACAAATCTGAAAGCCACGCCCATCGTCTTTACTGGAAAAGCTTCTGAATATTTTGGTATTTGGATAGTTAACTTGCTACTAAGCTTAGTTACTTTAGGTATTTATTCCGCTTGGGCAAAAGTGCGCCGTAAAAAATATTTTTACAACAACACATTAATTGAAAATGTCGGTTTTGATTATCACGCCAAGCCCATCTCGATTTTAAAAGGCCGCATTATTGCCTTTATTTTGTTTGCCTTATATGTGTATGGCAAAGGTAGCAGCCCAATACTGGCGGGCGTGTTAGTGCTTTTGTTTTTTCTCGCATTGCCTTGGTTAATTGTGCGCGGCTCATTATTTAATGCGCGCAATACCAGCCACCGTGGCTTACGTTTTGATTTTAAAGGCACAGTAAGTCAAGCCATTAGAGTTTATATTGGTTTGCCAATGCTCACGTTTTTTACGTTGGGCTTGATATGGCCTTATGTTGCGCATGAAAAAAGCCAATTTATCATGAAAAATCATCGTTTTGGCTTAAGTCAGTTTGATATGAGTCGTGTGGTTAAGCAGTTTTATAAAGTGTATCTCATTGTTTTTATTGTGCCTTTTATCGGTATTTTGGCGGCTATCGCGATACCTGCTTATCAAAGCTATGTGAACAAAGCAAAAGCGGCTTCAGCTAAGCCACAAGCTATTTTGAGCGTTGCAAATATACAAGCATTTGCGCCTATTTATGCGCAACCCAATATTGTATTGGCAGAGAATGACGTAATTGCTGAAATTCAAAGCGATGCGAAAACGGTAGAGCGCGTATATTCAGATGCAAACCCACCTGAAGCAGAGTCCAATCCCGCGTTAGAAGCAGGCGCATTACCAGCCGAAGCTGCACCTGAAGCTGCAACTGCAACAGAGTTGGTAACAGATGGCCTTGAAACTGCGCCACAGGAAATGACAGCTGAGGAAGAACAGCAAATGGTAGAAGAAGAAAAAGCTGCCGCAGAAATGGAAGAAAAGATGGCGACAGAGAATAAGATAAAAGAATGGTTAAGTAGCCCTATTGGCGTGCTGGCAGCCATAGGTGGCATTTTACTTTATGGACTGTTTATTTTTGGATTTTTAGCTTATTTTCAATCGCGCATTAGCAATTTGGTTTGGAACAACACAAAGCTAGATCAATTGTCTTTTAAAAGCAGTTTGCGCGCACGCGATTTTACTTGGCTTTACTTAAGTAATTTGGTGGTGATTATGCTCACATTTGGTTTGGCTACACCATGGGCACAAATTCGCATGGCGCGTTATCGCACTTCTAAATTACAAATTGTTGGCGATGTGGATTTTGATCAATTTGTAGGCGATAAAAAAGAGGAAATAAAAGCCACAGGTGAAGAAATTGCCGATATGTTTGACGTAGACTTGTCCTTTGGATAAGCACCTTTCATTCGGTTAATTAGTCTTTCGGTTAAACATTTAATGATGCGATGAAATTCCAGGCAGATTATTATGACGGTTTAAGTGCCAGCGCTAAGCCAGTATTGGTACGGGTCACAGAGCATGCTAAAAATATTGCGTTTGAAGTGGCAGGCGAAACGCTGACTTTTGATTTTGCCGATTTAGAAGTGCAGGCTAAATTAGGCGCGACCAAACGTTTAGTGGATTTGCCAAACGGTGGCAGGCTTGAAGCGGTTGATATTACAGAGTTAGAACTTGCCATGCCGTCCAAACAAAGTGCGTTTTGGCGTGGTTTGCATTATTTGGAGAATCATTTAGGTTGGGTGTTTGCCGCAATGTTGGTCACTGTATTCGCGGGTTGGTTATTTTTGCAGTTTGGCGTACCAAAATTGGCGGAATACGTTGCAAAAGCCACGCCGCCAGAGATGGAAGCGAAACTTGGCGAGCAGGCCTTGGAAGGATTGGATAGCCAATTTGGTTATTTTTCACCTAGTAAAACTGAGGCTACACGTAAAGCCAGCATTGCGGTTGCACTGGGTAAATTATGTGTGGCGATAAAAGATTGCCCTAAATATCGCCTAGAATTTAGGGCAGGCGGTGTCATCGGCGCCAATGCATTTGCCTTGCCTGGGGGTGTGATGGTGGTGACCGATGAGCTCGTCACCCTTTCAAAAAATGACACGGAAATTATTGCTGTATTAGCGCATGAATTGGGACACGTCAAACAGCGCCATGCCTTTAGGCAAAGTATTCAAGGTGTACTTTCTGGCTTGATTTTAGCTGCAATAACAGGGGATGTTAGTTCTGTCGCCTCAGGCTTGCCGGCTGCTTTGATGCAAATGCGTTATTCGCGTGCGCATGAAATCGAAGCTGATGTATTTGCATTAAGCGCTTTACAAAAAGCTTGCTTGCCGCCACGTGCGTTTGCAGATATTTTACAGCGACTAGACGCGCAAACGCGCGACATGCTTGCTAAAGAGAAGCGTTCTAAAAAAGACGTACAGATTGATAGCACTAAAAATCCGCAACCTATAAACACTAAATCTAAACAGCACAAAAAAGATGAAAAGCTTGATGCTGTAAGTGAAATGCTTACTACGCACCCCGACACACAAGCCCGAATCAAACCATTTTTAGTAGCAAAGCAAAAATGCAATTAAGCAGAGATTGATCAGTGCAGATTCATACGCAAAATCTTGCTAAATTGCGCTATTTACGCTAATCTCATAGCTAATTAAACTAAAAATATTAATCAAGGAGCGATTGCAATGAAAAATCCATTAGAATCAGTGGCAGGTACGATTATTTCGGGGCTAATACTCACTGTGGTATTAGTCGTATTTTTGAAAAATTTCTTAGTGGCAGGAGTTTAAAATGGAAGCTTTAATGCCAGGTATAGCACGTTGGTTACATGTAATTTTCGGTATCACATGGATTGGTTTATTGTACTACTTTAATTTAGTACAAATGGCTGCACTAAAAGATGCAGGCGCAGATGGTACAGCGGCAGGCATCACTAAGCATGTTGCGCCACGTGCCTTGTTTTATTTTAGATGGTCAGCAGTCGGCACATGGCTAGCAGGTGCATGGCTATTGGGTGCTGGCTTTATGGATGCATTTATGTTGCGCAATGGCTATGAGGGTATTGGTATTGGTGCATGGTTAGGTACAATTATGTTGTTTAACGTATGGGTACTTATTTGGCCAAATCAGCAAAAGATTTTGGGCATGGTGCCAGCAACGGATGATATAAAAGCAAAAGCGCGCAGAGTTGCGATGCTGGCTTCTCGCACTAATATGATGTTGTCTATCCCAATGTTGTTTTTTATGGCAAACGGGTTAAGTCATCGCAGTGTACTAGGTTTATAAATATATTTTAGGCTATAACGGCGGCCTTAGCCGCCGTTTTGCTTTTTTAGATATGGCTTTTTGCTAGATTACTTTTGTCAGATTAACTTTTTGTTAGGTTCTATTGGTACGGAAAAAATATGACGCAACACTTAATGAATAATTACAATCGATTACCTGTCACCTTTACAAAAGGGCAGGGTGTTTGGTTGTGGGATAACAATGGTGAAAAGTATCTGGATGCACTTTCAGGTGTGGCAGTGAATGGGCTTGGTCATGCGCACCCTAAGCTAATAAAAACCATTGCAGAACAAGCGGCTAAGTTGATTCATGTGTCGAACTATTATCATATTGCCGAGCAAGAAGCCTTGGCAGATAAGTTGGCTGAAGTGTCAGGCATGGATAAAGTGTTTTTTTGCAACTCAGGTTGCGAAGCCAATGAGGCCAGTATTAAGCTAGCACGCTTGTATGGGCACAACAAAGGGATCGAAAATCCTGAAATTATTGTGATGGAACGTAGCTTTCATGGTCGTACGATGGCGACACTCTCGGCGACGGGTAACCGCAAAGCGCAAGCGGGGTTTGAGCCCTTGGTGTCTGGTTTTATTCGTGTGCCTTACGATGACTTAGAAGCCGTGAAGCAAATTGCAACACGCAAAAATAACGTAGTGGCAATATTGGTTGAGCCCGTGCAAGGCGAGGGCGGTGTGAATATTCCTGCCGATTTGAG
>JANNOS010000092.1:0-4408 GCA_031399315.1 Methylophilaceae bacterium
TATCTGGAACGCCGATTATTGGATATAAGAGCGCTTACGCATCTGATTTGGTGGGAGACAGAGGTGGCGCATTATTGTCAGAAATGAGGGATATAGACGCTTTGGTTGGGTATATATGCACTTTGGCTGACGACAGAAAGTACTTATGCTCTATGATCCAGCAAGCAGCTCAAAGCAAACCAATTTATAATGATAAGGCGGTATTTAAGCATAGAAGTGATCTAATAAAGGCATATCTTTAAGCGTTCTTAAGTATTAAGCAATTCCAATTGCTTGAATTTATTGGTATAATATGCTGATAATTTGAATGGGCTTTATGCCCATTTTTTGTTTCTGCTCGGTATGAAGTTTTTAGGGATATCTTGTGATGCAAGATTTGCAGGGTTTAATAGATAAAACGGTGACTCAGCTTGGGTTTGAGTTGGTTGATCTCGAGGTGTCGAATCGAGGTAAGTTGCTGCGTGTCTTTATTGATAAACTTAACCCAAAAGACACAAAAGACAGTGTAAATATTGATGATTGTGTTTTAGTAAGTAACCAATTAGGCAATGTGCTTACAGTAGAACATGAGATTGATTATGACCGTTTAGAGATTTCTTCAGCTGGTATGGATCGTGTTCTGAAGAAAGAAAAAGACTTCGTGCGTTTTACAGGTGAGCGCGCGCAGATTAAGTTGCGCACTGGCATAAAAGATTTAAGCGCGAATGCGACAGAAACCACCTTACCGCGCAAAACATTTTTGGGGATTTTAAAAGGTGTGGATGGTGGTGATGTGTTGTTGGAGTTTGATGGAATGACCTATAAACTAGCTTTGAGCAATATTGACAAAGCACGGCTTAGCCCTGTGTTTTAAGTCCAATATTTTAGGTCAGTTTTAGCAGCAAAAACTTAAAAAGTTAATTAGAATATATAGATAGTTGGAGATTGCAATGAGTCGTGAAATTTTATTATTGGTAGATGCACTTGCCCACGAAAAAAACGTGAGTAAAGAGGTGATTTTTACAGCGCTAGAGCTTGCATTGGCTTCTGCAACCAAGAAAAACCACGAAGAAAATGCGGATATTCGTGTTTCAATTAATCGAGAGAACGGCGAATATGAAACCTTCCGCCGTTGGCAATATGTCGAGTATGATTTACTTGAAAATTCAGCATACCAGTTTGACGAGGAAAGCGAGCATGCCAAAGGTCGTCAAATTGGCGATTATTATGAAGAGCCGCTGGAGTCGATTTCATTTGGCCGAATTGGCGCGCAAGCAGCTAAGCAAGTCATATTGCAAAAAGTGCGCGAAGCGGAGCGCGAGCAAATTTTAGAAGACTTTTTAGCACGTAACGAGAATTTAGTAACAGGCGTGATTAAGCGCATGGAAAAAGGTAATGCCTTGATTGAGGTTGGCCGTATTGAATGTTTGTTGCCGCGCGAAGCGATGATTCCGAAAGAAAATTTGCGCGTAGGTGATCGCGTGCGTGCATATTTGTCGCGGATTGAGCGTAGTGGTCGTGGACCACAACTAATACTATCTCGTATTGCGCCAGAGTTCTTAAAGCGCTTATTTGAGTTGGAAGTGCCAGAAATTGAAGAAGGTCTGTTGGAAATTAAAGCAGCGGCGCGCGATCCTGGTTTGCGTTCAAAAATTGCAGTTAAAACTAACGACCAACGTTTAGACCCTGTGGGTACTTGCGTGGGTATGCGTGGTTCACGCGTGCAAGCGGTGACAGGGGAACTGGCAGGTGAGCGTGTGGATATTGTGCTCTGGAGCATGGAGCCTGCACAGTTTGTCATCAATGCGATGGCGCCTGCTGAGGTTTCATCTATTGTTGTGGATGAAGATGCACATAGTATGGACGTGGTGGTGAATGAAGAGCAGCTAGCCTTAGCGATTGGCCGCAGTGGCCAAAACGTGCGTTTGGCATCTGAATTAACTGGTTGGACATTAAATATCTTAACCGAAGAGCAAGCTGCAGAGAAAAACCAAAGTGAATACGCCAGTGTTAGCCAGTTATTTATGGAAAAACTCGATGTGGACGAAGAGGTGGCCGATATATTGGTGCAAGAAGGTTTTAGCACCTTAGAAGAAATTGCTTATGTACCGCTAGCTGAAATGGCTGAAATAGACGCGTTTGATGAAGATACGATTAATGAGCTTCGCTCACGTGCCCGTGCTGCTTTATTAACTGAGGCAATCGCCAAAGAAGAGAAAGTGGAAGAAGCCGCAGAAGACTTATTAACAATGGATGGCATGGATGACAAAACCGCGCATCTATTGGCTTCTAAAGGGGTTGCCACCATGGAAGGTCTGGCTGAGTTGGCAGTGGATGAGTTGGTGGAGTTAACGAATATGAATGATGAGCGCGCAAAAACATTGATTATGACTGCGCGTGCACCTTGGTTTAAATAGAATAAATTTAATCACAGGGTTTAAAATAATTGGAAAGACAGGAACAGTAAATGGCACAAACAACCGTTGCACAATTCGCCGCAGAGCTAGGGCTGCCAACCGCCTTGCTGCTAGAGCAGCTAAAAAGTGCAGGCGTGGTAAAGTCTGCTGTTGAAGATAAGTTGGAAGAAGCAGACAAGTCTGCCTTGCTGGAATATTTGCGTAAAGAGCACGGTGCGGACCAAGCACCAAAAAACAAAATTACACTGACGCGTAAATCTAGCACAGAAATTAAAAAAACAGACAGTATGGGCAAAGCCCGCACTATTCAGGTTGAGGTGCGCAAAAAACGTGTCTTGGTCCATAATGAAAACGAAGTTGAAGCGCCCGTTGTAGAGCCGGTGGTTGAAGTGAATGTAGCACCAGTTATAGAAGAACCAGTTGCAGAAAAGACATTGGTTGAAGTCGAAGCTCTTGCAGAGATTGTTGCAGCTGCGCCAGTGGCTGAAGTGATTGAAGTAAAGTCTACTACACTCAGAAAACAAGTATTAACACCTGAGCAAATTGCCTTACGTGAAGATGAGGCGAAGCGCCATTCAGCGTTGGCGGCTATGCAGGCAGAAGACTTACGCAAAAAGCAAGAGTTAACGCAACGCCGGGCTGATGAGGAGGCTAAGAAATTAGCTGAAGCAGAGGCAGCAAAAGCTAAAGCTTCAAAACTATCTGAGGGTACATTACATAAGCCTGCTGCTAAAGAAGGTACAGCTAAACCCGCAGCTAAAGACGCGAAAAAAGGTAAAAGCAACAATAAAGAATGGACAGATGCCGAAAATAAAAAACGTGGTCTTAAAACGCGCGGCGATACTAGTATTAATCAAGGTTGGCGCTCACCCAAGGGCAAACATAAATCTCATCGAGATGAAGAAGACAATCAAGACCATGCTTTTAATGCACCTACAGAGCCGATTGTGTATGAGGTGTTAGTGCCAGAAACCATTTCTGTAGCGGATTTGGCACACAAAATGTCCATTAAAGCAGCTGAGGTTATTAAAGTGCTGATGGGTATGGGCATGATGGTGACTATTAACCAAGTGTTAGATCAAGAAACGGCCATTATTTTAGTTGAAGAAATGGGTCATAAAGCCCAAGCTGCTGCTGCAAACGACCCTGAAGTGTTCTTGGACGATGCTGAGCACGCAGAGGCAATTATGGAAACGCGCCCACCTGTCGTGACAGTAATGGGCCATGTGGACCATGGGAAAACTTCATTGCTAGATTATATTCGTGCAAGTCGTGTGGCTAGTGGCGAGGCGGGCGGTATTACGCAACACATTGGCGCTTATCACGTAGAAACGCCACGCGGCATGGTGACGTTTTTAGATACGCCTGGCCATGAGGCTTTTACGGCGATGCGTGCACGCGGAGCAAAAGCAACAGACGTGGTAATTTTAGTGGTTTCTGCGGATGACGGCGTGATGCCGCAAACGATTGAGGCGATTCATCATGCTAAAGCAGCTGGTGTACCATTGGTTGTTGCTATCAACAAAATTGATAAACCTGGTGCTGAACCAGAACGCGTAAAAATGGAATTAGTGGCACAAGAAGTTGTGCCAGAAGATTTTGGTGGCGATACGATGTTCCGAGAAGTTTCCGCAAAAACAGGTAAAGGCATTGATGAATTGCTAGAAGCGGTACTACTGCAGGCAGAAATTCTAGAATTAAAAGCCCCTAAAAATACACCAGCAAAAGGCTTGGTAATTGAGGGTAGGCTTGATAAAGGTCGCGGTTCAGTTTCTACTATATTGGTGCAATCTGGCGTGTTGCGTCGTGGCGATATCATTTTAGCCGGCAGCACATTCGGGCGTGTACGTGCGATGTTAGATGAATCTGGCAAAGAAATTAAAGAAGCAGGCCCTTCTATTCCTGTTGAAATTCTAGGTTTATCAGATGTGCCTAGTGCTGGTGAAGAAGTGATTGTGCTCAACGAAGAGCGTAAAGCACGAGAAAATGCAAACTTACGCGCAGGTAAATTC
>JANNOS010000106.1:0-103887 GCA_031399315.1 Methylophilaceae bacterium
TGGTTTGCGCATTACGTAAATGCAATGGCACTGGTCGCGATTTATCTTGTGCTACAAAACTTTTGGCTTGACTATACGCGTTGTAAGCGGCATTGCTTTTGGGCGCAACCGCGCAATAAAGTACTGCGTTGCTCAAGGCTAACTCACCTTCTGGCGAGCCTAAGCGCTCGTAAATTTGGCAAGCTTCCAGCGCCATGGTCTGCGCTTTTGGGTCGGCTAAACCAATATCCTCAATCGCCATGCGCATAATGCGGCGCCCTAAATAAAGTGGGTCTGCGCCGCCATCGATCATACGCAAAAACCAATACAGTGCTGCATCTGGGTTTGAGCCACGTACTGATTTATGCAATGCAGAAATCTGGTCATAGAAGGCCTCGCCACCTTTATCAAAACGGCGTAGCTTGCTTGCCATCGTTGTTTGTAAAAAGGCTTCGTCCATATCTGTAATATTTGCGCCGATAGCCGCATTAAATAAGCCTTCTACAAAGTTAAGCAAACGTCTTGCATCACCATCCGCATAAGCCAGCACTTGCTCTTTGACTGCATCGCTGAAGGTAACATTACTCGCAACTAACAGCCTTGCACGTTCTAACAACAATGCCAACTCTGGCTCCGAAAGCGCATTGAGCACAAACACTTGCGCACGGCTTAATAGCGCACTGTTGACTTCAAACGACGGATTTTCTGTGGTGGCGCCAATAAAAGTAATCAACCCGCTCTCTACAAAGGGCAAAAATGCGTCTTGCTGACCCTTGTTAAATCTGTGAACTTCATCCACAAACAAGATTGTTTTGCGGCCATGTTGCTGCAAGGTAAGCTCAGCGCGTTCTACCGCATCACGAATATCTTTAATGCCAGAAAGCACCGCAGAAACTGCAATAAACTCGGCATCGGCTGTGTTGGCAATCAGTCTAGCCAAGGTGGTTTTACCCACGCCTGGCGGCCCCCAAAGTATCATCGAAGGTAACTTGCCCGACTGAAACGCCAAGCGCAGCGGTTTACTCTCGCCCAACAAGTGCGATTGCCCAACGACTTCGTCTAATGTTTTAGGGCGCAATAACTCGGCGAGTGGGGCTTGTGGCGCCTTGGTTGGAAATTGGGTTTGAAATAAGCTGTTCACTTATTTTCACTAGAGAATTGAAAAGGTTATTTTATTGGTTTATTGCTGATGTTGCCAGCTAAAATACAACTGGCTGAATTGCATTACTCACCGACGACATCAGCACCTTTGGGCGTGGTGAACAAAAACGTGGAATCCTGCAAGGTTGGATTGCGCTCTACTTCGCTAAAGGTAATATGCGTGATATGGTTAAAGCTATCAACCATTTCCATCTTACGTAGCTCGTCCGCCTTAAAGCCAAGCAATACGCGCTCAAAGCCACTATCTTTATCTTTTGGCAACGCCAACACCCAAGTTAAACCATCTTTGCGGATTGCATTTTTTAGCGTGAAACTTTTTTCAACTGCTTCGCCGCCAGCGAGCATGGCCGCAGGGCTTGAGCCTAAAGCTTTGCTTAAGTCACGAATGGTCACTTGCTGTAAATCGGCATCAAATAAAAACACTTGTTTACCATCACTCACAATCTGTTGCTCATAGGGTTTTTTGTAATCCCAGCGGAATTTATTAGGTCGTTGCAATTGCATGGTGCCTTCCACCTCTTGCTCTTTGCGGCCTTGCTTGTCATTCACCACTTGGCTAAATTGCGCACGCATACTGCTGGTATTGTTAAAAAAATCACGCAAGCTAGAAACGCCATCAGCCAATGCCAGATTAGCGAATATCATTAAATAGCCAGATACAATTCCAAATAAAACTTTAGTCGTCACTCATACCGCCTTTTGCTAACACTTCTCTATTACCGTTGCTCTGCATGGCAGACACCAAACCTGCACGTTCCATATCTTCTATTAAACGTGCGGCGCGGTTATAACCAATACGCAACTGACGCTGAACCGATGAAATGCTCGCCCGACGGCTTTTTAGCACGATAGAAACCGCTTCATCGTAAAGCGGGTCTTTCTCTGCGCCATCATCACTAAAATCACCAAGCTCGCCACCACCTTCTGTTTCATTGGTCAATATGCCTTCAATATAGTTCGGCTCGCTATTGGCTTTTAAGTAATTAACCACTTTATGCACTTCTTGGTCAGACACAAATGCGCCATGAATCCGCTGTGGGTAGCCCGTGCCTGATGGCATATAAAGCATATCCCCTTGGCCTAACAACGCTTCAGCGCCCATTTGGTCTAATATGGTGCGCGAATCGATTTTGCTGGAGACTTGAAACGAGACGCGCGTAGGCACGTTGGCCTTAATCAAACCCGTAATCACATCTACCGATGGTCGCTGAGTTGCCAAAACTAAGTGAATACCAGAAGCGCGTGCTTTTTGCGCTAGGCGAGCAATTAACTCTTCTACTTTTTTGCCCACTACCATCATTAAGTCGGCCAACTCATCAATCACTACAACAATAAGCGGCATTTCTTCTAATGGCTCTGGTGAATCTGGCGTTAAGGTAAATGGATGCGGAATCTTCTCGCCCGCTTTTTCAGCCTCTTTTATTTTTTGATTGTAGCCCGCTAAATTACGCACGCCTAGGCTAGACATGAGTTTATAGCGGCGCTCCATCTCCGCTACACACCAATTAAGCGCATTGGCCGCTTGGCGCATATCGGTCACCACTGGTGCCAATAGATGTGGAATACCTTCGTAAACTGAAAGCTCAAGCATTTTCGGGTCAATCAAAATCATGCGCACTTTTGACGCTTCTGATTTGTACAAAAAGCTTAAAATCAAGGCGTTAATCGCCACCGATTTACCAGAGCCTGTGGTACCAGCCACCAACACGTGCGGCATTTTAGCTAAATCGGCTACGACTGGCTTGCCTGCGATATCTTTACCCATGGCAATCGCAATCGGTGAATGCATGTCGGCATACACTTGACTGCTCATAATTTCAGATAAAAAAACAATTTGGCGTTTCGCATTAGGTATTTCCAAACCCATGCAACTTTTACCAGGTATGGTTTCAACCACACGAATACTCACCACCGAAAGTGCACGCGCCAAGTCTTTTGCTAAGTTGGTAATTTGGCTACCTTTTACGCCAGCCGCAGGCTCAAATTCAAAGCGTGTAATCACTGGACCAGGTTGCGCAGAAATCACTTTTACTTCAATGCCAAAATCGACCAGTTTTCGCTCAATTAAACGTGAGGTGAAATCTAGCGTTTCATTAGATGGCAAATCTACCGTATTATTGGCCTCATCCAGCAAATGCAATGGTGGCAAACTAGAATCTGGATCTGTCGCAAATAGTGTGGTTTGTTTTTCTTTTAATACGCGCTCACTTTTTACAATCTCAGTTTGTGAGGCTTTAATTTCTATAGGCACGCGGTCTTCAACACGTTTGCGCTCGTTTTCTACAAATTCTTCGCGTTTAAGTTCAACGACTTTACCCGCTTTTCTATCTTGCCAATCATAATATTTATTGAATGTCCACTGGTAGCTTGCAATGAGCTTGGCACCTAGCCTTTCGGTCATCATTAGCCACGACCAACCTGAAAATAAGCTAAACCCAATGGCAAATAACAGCAGTAATATCATGCTAGAGCCAGCAAACCCAAACATGCCACGCATAGCGCTATCTACAGCTGCGCCTAACATACCGCCTGCGGAAAGTGGTAACTGCGCTGGCAAGCTAATTAAATGGCCAAACTCAATCGCGCACGAGGTAACAAGTAGTAAACCAAAACCAACTAAGTTAAATACAAAAAATGGACGCTCAGAAACGGTGAGCTCTAAACGATGATACATCAGCCACACACTGTAGAACGCGAGCACGACCCACCACCAAGCTGAAAAACCGAATAAATACAACAGCATATCGGATATCCACGCACCGACTGCACCGCCTGCATTTTGAATGATTGCGCCTTCGCTCGCCATGTGCGACCAAGAAGGGTCTTCTCGAGAATAGCTTGCCAAAATAACCGCAAGATACAATCCCACCAAAATAAGGCCCAGCCACCATGCCTCACGAACTAATTTAGCACCATGTTGTTGCATTGGGCTAAGTGGCGCTTGCAGGCGCGCATTGACTGGTGGTGATTTTTTATTAAAAAACAATATGTTAACAACCTTGTTTAGGGTTAAATGAATATTTAATTATTATCATAATTATAGCAAAATCAAATTGCGTAAAGTGTGTCTAAAATTTAAAATGGTTAATATTAATTAAGGAGCAATCATGGACATCGGAATCAACGAAAAAGATCGCAAAAAAATTGCAGATGGTCTATCAAGATTATTAGCAGACACCTACTCTCTTTATCTAAAAACGCACTATTTTCATTGGAACGTCACTGGCCCAATGTTCAATACGCTGCACCTCATGTTTGAGGTGCAATATAACGAGCTGGCGCTGGCGGTAGACTTAGTGGCCGAGCGCATTCGCTCGCTCGATGTGTACGCACCTGGTACTTATAGCCAATTTGCTAAATTGACTTCAATTGCAGAATCAAAAGGCGTACCAAAAGCCAATGACATGATTGCTGAGCTTGTGGCTGGGCATGAGGCTGTATGCCGCACTGCGCGCAGTGTGTTCCCCGCTGCAGAAAAAGCATCAGATGAAGCAACCAACGATTTACTTACGCAACGTTTACAGTTGCATGAAAAAACTGCTTGGATGTTGAGAAGCTTATTAGAGAAATAAGTGCCCAAAATATTGGTTGAAATTAGCTTGAAATATAGCGAATCAACCTCATCTTAACCGCCTAACATTCACATTTAGAAAGCAGTATTGCATGTCAACTCGTCACCAAAAACTTCTTATTTTGGGCTCAGGCCCTGCTGGTTACTCGGCTGCCGTTTACGCCGCACGTGCCAACCTTAAGCCTGTGCTTATCACGGGTATTGCGCAAGGTGGTCAGTTGATGACCACAACCGAGGTCGACAACTGGCCAGCCGATGTTGACGGCGTGCAAGGCCCAGAGCTGATGGAACGTTTTCAAAAACACGCTGAGCGCTTTAACACCGAAATGATTTTTGACCATATTCACACCACACACTTAAACGAAAAACCAATTCGCTTAGTAGGCGATAACGGCGAATACACTTGCGATGCGCTCATTATCGCCACAGGTGCATCAGCACAGTATTTGGGCTTACCAAGTGAAGAAGCATTTAGCGGCAAAGGCGTTTCCGCTTGTGCCACTTGTGATGGATTTTTCTATCGAAATCAAGAAGTTGCAGTGATTGGCGGCGGCAATACCGCGGTTGAAGAAGCGCTTTATTTAGCGAACATTGCCAGCAAAGTGACTTTAGTGCATAGACGCGATAAATTTAAAGCCGAAGCGATTTTGGTGGATAAACTGATGGCGCGCGTGGCGGAAGGCAAGATTGAACTCCAGCTTTTCCACACACTCGATGAAGTACTAGGTGATAACACTGGCGTGACGGGTATGCGTTTAAAAAATGCACAAACTGGGGCGACAAAAGACATTACATTAAAAGGCGTGTTTATTGCCATCGGTCACAAACCAAATACTGATATTTTTGCTGGCCAGCTCGAGATGGAAGGCGGCTACATTGTCACGCAAGCAGGTCGCGTGGGTAATGCGACGGCTACATCTGTGCCTGGCGTATTTGCTGCGGGCGATGTGCAAGACCATATTTATCGCCAAGCAGTCACCAGCGCTGGCACGGGTTGTATGGCAGCGTTGGATGCAGAGCGTTATTTAGCTAATTTAGAGTAACGAATATCTCCTCGCCCTTTAAGGGAGAGGGCTAGGGAGAGGGTAAAATCTACCGAACTGAAAGATCGCACCCCCATCCTAACCTTCCCCCTGCTTGGGGAAGGCAATAAATAGATGCCTTGGGAACCGCATGGATATTGGCTCCCAGGGCATTTAATTTTATAGTTTGAAATAGAAATTTCACCTGCTATTCCGACTTTCGTCGGAATGACGGCAAAGGATTCTCAACATGGCAACGGATGAAAATTTTGACGAAGCCAAGCTGTTTCAACAAGCCGTAAAAGACGCACGCCCACTGGTTGTCGAGCCAATTCACTCCCCAAAAACACGCCCCAAACCCATAGCCAAGCACTTTATGCGCGATGAAAAACAAGCGCTTAGAGATTCGTTAAGCGATGACTATATTCCTGCGCACGAGCTAGAAAGCGGCGAAGAGCTACTTTACTTGCGCGATGGCCAAACCCCCAATATTTTAAGCAAACTGCGCCGCGGCTTTTGGGTGGTGCAAGCGCAGATTGATTTGCATGGTTTGGTCTCGGATGAAGCGCGCCTGTACGTAGCAGATTTTTTAAACAGCTGCAAAAAACGTAATATTCGCTGTGTGCGCATTGTGCATGGCAAAGGCTTAGGCTCACGCAACCGCGAACCCGTGCTTAAACACAAACTGCGCAGCTGGCTAATGCAACGCGACGAGGTCATCGCCTACGCCCAAGCCAAGCCAGAAGACGGCGGCAGCGGTGCGGTGATTGTGTTGTTGAAGGCTTAGAAAAACAACTGAACTAAAATTGATTTATACTTAACCTTTGAAAGTTTCAATATTATTAAACTTAGGTTATAAAAAATTATGAAGTTTGAGTTAGAAAAATTCCATAGAAATGTAAGTGAAAAAGACTTATTGGAAGATTTAAAAAATACTCACGCTCTCTTAAGTAAAAATGGCATTTCACTTACCTTCAGGTCATATAACGAAGCAGGGAAATATTCAGTTGCCCCCATAATAGCTCGATTTGGTTCATGGAATGAAGGTCTGAGGCAAGCAGGTCTAGACATTAATGTAGAAAAAAATATTTCCGATAGAGACCTGTTTATAAATATAGAAGAAGTTTGGACTTCACTTGGTCGGCAACCTAAATTTAGGGATTTAACTAAGCCACTCTCAAAATACACAACTAGCGCCTATATTGAGCGTTTCGGTGGATGGCGAAATTCACTAGAAGCTTTTGTAAAATATATCAACGAAGACGAAGAATTAGAAGAAATTAACTATGAAATTGAAGAGTCCTTGGCACTCGCAGAATTAGTAAAAAAGAGAAGAACAAGTCGCAATATTTCTGACAGAATGCGATTTAGAATTCTTTCAAGAGATGGTTTTACATGTCAATCTTGCGGAGCTAGCCCAATCAAAGAGCGAGGGGTTGAGTTGCACGTTGACCATATATTGCCTTGGTCAAAGGGTGGTGAAACAGTTGAAGAAAATTTACAAACAAAATGCATAAAGTGTAACTTAGGCAAAGGTAATGCCTTTGACAAGTGATTCAATTTACAACCCCAACTCACTTAAACTCGCATGGTCATCTGGTCTCCGCCCTAGTGGCCAAAAGAATTTTCGCTCACTCTCGTTTATTGGTAAATCGTTAATACTGGCGTAGCGCAGTTCCATTAAGCCATTGGTATCGAACTGCCAGTTTTCGTTGCCGTAGCTTCTAAACCAGTTGCCAGCATCGTCATGCCATTCATAAGCAAAGCGCACCGCGATGCGGTTATCAGTAAACGTCCATAGCTCTTTAATCAGCCTGTATTCCAGCTCTTTCGCCCATTTGCGGGTTAAAAATTCCACAATTTGCGCCCGACCTTTGGGAAACTCCGCGCGGTTGCGCCATTGCGAATCGACCGTATACACCATTGAAACACGCTGCGGATCGCGGCTGTTCCAACCATCTTCTGCCATGCGCACTTTTTGGATTGCGGTTTCACAGGTAAAAGGTGGTACGGGTGGGCGGGTTTCTGTTTCAGAATTCACGATATCACTCCTTACATTAATAACATTGACTTAAATGCTACTCGTCATTCCGTGCTTGACACGGAATCCAGTGACTTTTTAGCAATGCTTGCAGCTTGCTGGCTTTAGTATTACTTATCAGTTTTCCCTGATAACGACGCTGGATACCGACCTTCGTCGGTATGACGGCTAATGAGATTTTATTCGCCTAAAAATCCACCACTTTGGTGCGCCCAAAAGCTAGCATACAAGCCCTTTTTGACGAGTAGTTTTTTATGTGAGCCTTCTTCAATAATCTTGCCGTCATCCAGCACAATCAGTCTATCCATCGCGGCAATGGTGGATAGTCTGTGTGCAATCGCAATCACGGTTTTACCTTCCATTAAATCGTACAAACTGCTTTGTATGACCGCTTCTACTTCGCTATCCAGCGCACTGGTGGCTTCATCCAGCAGTAAAATTGGTGCGTCTTTTAGCATGACGCGTGCAATGGCAATGCGTTGACGCTGCCCGCCCGAAAGCTTGACGCCGCGCTCGCCCACATGCGCATCGTAACCCGTGCGACCTTTGGCATCGGCCAAATTGAGTATAAATTCGTGCGCCTCAGCGCGTTTAGCGGCGGCAATCATTTCCGCTTCTGTCGCATCTGGACGGCCGTATAAAATATTGTCGCGTACGCTGCGATGTAACAATGACGTATCTTGCGTGACCATGCCAATATTTGCGCGTAGGGAGTTTTGCGTGACGCTGTTAATGTTTTGCCCATCAATTAAAATACTGCCAGCTTCTACCTCGTAAAAGCGCAGCAACAAATTAACAATGGTAGATTTACCTGCGCCAGAACGCCCGACCAGCCCAACTTTCTCACCCGCTTTTATATGCAAATTCAGTGCATTTAATAACTGTTTATCGTGATCTTTAACACCTCGACCATAATTAAAATTAACCACATCAAACTTAATCTCGCCTTGTGTTACATGCAGTGGTTTTGCATCGGTAGCATCAATCACTTTATTGTGGGTTGTGAGTGTGTTCATGCCATCTTGCACCGTACCAACCTGTTCATATAATGTGGTCATTTCCCACATGACCCAATGCGAGATACCGTTTAGGCGCAATGACATGGCGGTTGCCGCAGCCACACCGCCCACAGAAACTTCACCCTTGCTCCATAAATACAGCGCGATTAAACCAGTCGCAATAATCAACAACATATTCAGCACGTGATTGATGATTTCTACCATGCTCACCAGCTGCATTTGCGCATGCACGGTGTCAATAAATTCATGCATGGCATCTTTTGCATATGCGCCTTCGCGCCCAGCGTGGCTAAACAGTTTAACCGTGCTAATGTTAGTGTAGGCATCGGTAATACGCCCCGTCATCAAGCTGCGTGCATCGGCTTGCATGCGTGATGTTTTGCTTAAGCGTGGCACAAAATAGCTTAAACAAATAACGTAAGCCACTAACCAAATTAAAAATGGAATGGCAATAAGCGAATTAAAGTAGGCCACAATACCAACCATGCTGCCAAAATACACGACAACATACACCATAATATCGGCCACAATAAACCACACATCACGCACAGCCAAGGCGGTTTGCATGACTTTTGCCGCGACGCGGCCTGCAAACTCATCTTGGTAAAAACTCATGCTCTGGTTAAGCATCAAGCGGTGAAAATTCCAGCGCATGCGCATAGGGAAATTAGCCGCCAATGTTTGATGCTTAAACATGGTCTGCATGATGATAAACAAGGTACTGAGAATTAAAATTGCGGCCAAAATACCTAAGTCTGTTGTGTAGTTTTGCCATAACAAATCTTTTGGCACGGTGCTCAACCAATCGACCACTTTGCCCATCATCGCAAATAACGCCGCTTCAAATGCAGCGATTAAGCCTGTAAAAACGGTCATACCCAGCAGGTATGGGCGCAAGCCTTGCGTGCATGCCCATGCAAACGCCCAAAAGTTTCTGGATGGCGTGGCGATGAGCGCATCGGGGAAAGGTGATGCTAGATTTTGAAACCACTTAAACATTTGATTTTACTAAATTAAATAAGAACGACTGTGCAAACTGCTTCGGCCGCAATACCTTCGCCGCGACCAGTGAAACCTAATTTTTCTGTAGTGGTCGCTTTAACATTGATTTGTGAAAGATCTACACCGCAATCTGCGGCAATATTGGCGCACATTTGCGTGGTATGTGGCGACAGTTTTGGTGCCTCGCAAATCACCGTTGCGTCAATATTATTCACCACGTAATTATTAGCTTTTAATAAAGCAACGACATGACGCAACAGTTCACGTGAATCAATGCCTTTAAATTTGGCATCACTTGGCGGAAAGTGTTTGCCGATATCACCCAGCGCAGCAGCCCCAAGTAAGGCATCGCAAATAGAATGCAGCAGAACATCTGCATCAGAGTGACCATCTAAGCCTTTCTCAAATGGAATATCTACGCCGCCGATAATGCACTTGCGCCCTATCACCAACGCGTGAACATCAAAACCGTGCCCGATTCTTATCATGCTTTTCCCTTATTAAAAAGTGCTTCCAGCATTTCTAAATCTTGCGGATAGGTAATTTTTAAATTGCGTAATTCACCTTGCACCAATTTCGGCTGCAAGCCTAGCGCTTCTATTGCTTGTGCTTCATCTGTAAAAGAAGGTCTGGAAGCCGCATCGCCATTGGTATTAACTAAGGTGGCTTGCAGAGCATCTTTTAATACGCCATATTTAAACATTTGTGGTGTCTGCGCTTGCCACAACCCATCTCGCGGAATCGTTTTTTCTGTGCGATTGATACTATCTGCTTGTTTTAGCGTATCCGCCACAGGCAAAGCCAGCAAGCCGCCTACAGCGTCACTTTCTAGTGTATCTAAAAAATAATCCAGCAAAGTATTCGTTAAGCCTGGCCGTGCTGCATCGTGCACCAGCACCCAATCATCATCCTCAACTTCAATTGCTTGCAAAGTATTTAGCACTGTTTCTGAGCGATTCTCGCCACCTGTGTAATGCAGTTTAAGTTTGCTAGCTGGGTCTAATTCCAGACTAAGCCAAAAAGCATCATCTGTACTCAATGCTACGTGGATACTTGCAATACGCGGATTATTGAAAAACACCTCTATGGTATGAGAAATAATAGGCTTGCCCGCCAAAGGCATATATTGCTTTGGCAGCACATTCGCCATTCGGGAACCTGTGCCTGCAGCTGGGATGATTACATGAAAACGCACCATACCTAATTTTAGCATGTAGGTTGAAGCGTATATATGAGTAATCTCAAAAACTAAGCAAAGTTTACAGCGCTTATTATGAATTTGCTTTTCTATACAGCATGGATAATTCATAAACAAAACTATAACAAAGAAAAAATGAAACAAAATAATTTAAAAAGCGTACTAGAAAACATTATCTCGCTCACCAGCGAGAGGGATTCTAACGCCATCGAGTTAGCACTCGCGCAAACGCTATTTAAACTTGCCGCACCAGAAAGCATGACCATGTATCGTGCGAGTAGCATCGATAATATTAAGTACGCCAATACACTCATCGGCAAGCAACAAGAAAATGAGAATATTCCTACAGATATTTTAGATGCTTTAAAAGAATGTCTTGAAAGTTGCAAAACCACGTATACACAAAAGCAAGAAAAGAAACTAACCTTGTTCCCTTTGTTAAATGCTAAAAATCAACCGATTGCAGTCATTTTAATTGAAGCAATGCAGGACTCACAAGACCATGCATTAACACTCATGATTTTAAAAATCTATCATAACTTTGTCGCGCTAATGAATGAAAATGAGCGAGACACACTCACTGGATTGCTCAACAGAAAAACATTTGATCTTAAGATAAATACGATTATTTCAGGCATACAAGATAGTCTGCATAGACGTAAAGGTGAGCAAAGCCAAAGCTACCTAGCCATTTTTGATATCGACCACTTTAAAAATGTTAATGATACATACGGCCATTTAATGGGCGATGAGGTGTTATTACTATTTTCGCGAATATTAGAAAAAACTTTTAGGGATCAAGACCTCTTATTTCGCTTCGGTGGAGAAGAGTTTGTAGGCGTGTTTCAATGCCCATCAGATGAAGTCATGCACACCGTGCTCAGTCGGTTTAGAGAAAATATTGAAAAATATAACTTTCCACAAGTTGGAAAAGTCACCGTTAGCAGCGGTTTCACTAAAATAGATGCTTACGATCTATCTTCTAGCATTATTGACCGTGCGGATACTTCACTTTACCACGCCAAAAACAATGGCAGAAACCAAGTATGTCAGCATGAGCAATTAATTAGCACTGGCATGCTTGAGCATAGTGACAATACTGGCGAAATAGAATTGTTCTAAATTTTTAGTTCGTGAGTTAAAGAAACACAACCGTCTCTTTAAATTCACCTTTAAATTATCATAAAACAAAAAACTAATCCTCTGCAGTAGCGTTAATTTTATGAATACTCAAATCTGCACCATTGTATTCATCCTCAACATCCATACGAATACCCACCAGTTTTTTCAAACCACCATAAACAATCGCACCACCAGTAAGCGCAATCACAATACCTAAGCCAGTACCTAGCAATTGCGACATGAATGTTACGCCACCTAAGCCGCCCATTGATTTTGCCCCAAATATACCTGCTGCAATGCCACCCCAGGCGCCACACAAACCATGTAATGGCCAAACACCAAGTACATCATCAATTTTTAAGCGATTTTGTGTCATGGTAAATGCCCACACAAACAGCGCGCCTGCCACAGCACCCGTTGCCAACGCACCAAGTGGATGCATAATATCTGAACCCGCACACACAGCCACCAAACCTGCGAGCGGGCCATTGTGTACAAACCCTGGGTCATTTTTACCCAATAGCGTAGCAGCAAGCGTGCCGCCAACTAAAGCCATGAGTGAGTTGACTGCTACCAAGCCAGAAATGCCTTGAATCGCTTGCGCAGACATGACATTAAACCCAAACCAACCCACCGTAAGGATCCAAGCACCAAGTGCTAAAAATGGAATATTTGATGGCGGATATGCATGCAAGCTGCCATCTTTTGCATAACGCCCCGTACGCGCACCCAGTAATATAACGGCCGCAAGCGCAATCCAGCCACCCATAGCATGCACCACAACTGAACCTGCAAAATCGTGAAAAGTTGCACCGAAGTTAGCAAGTAACCAATCTTGAATGCCGTAATGTTTGTTCCAAGCAATGCCTTCAAAGAAAGGATAAACAAAGCCAACTAATATAAACGTTGCAGCCACTTGCGGATTAAATTTTGCGCGCTCTGCGATACCACCAGAAATAATCGCTGGGATAGCTGCTGCAAAGGTGAGTAAAAAGAAAAACTTAACTAAATCGTAGCCATTTTTAGCAGCCAAAACCTCTGCACCACTAAAAAAACTAACGCCATAAGCGATGCTATAGCCGATAAAAAAATAAGCGATGGTAGAGACAGAAAAGTCCACCATGATTTTTACTAAGGCATTGACTTGATTTTTATTGCGGACGGTACCAAGCTCTAAAAACGCAAATCCTGCATGCATTGCAAGCACCATAATGGCGCCCAGTAACACAAACAGCACATCATTGGCTGAGACTAGTGCTTCCATAATAACCCCCTGAAATTATTAAATTTTAATTATTAGCTAGCGATTAGTTAGCTTGTTATATAAATTTAATTCTAAAGGATTTTTACAGGGTTTTGCTAGAAAATTGCATTAAATAAGTGCGATGCACTTTGGCCAGCACTTTTAGAGTGCAAATAAAAAAGGTGAGCCTAGAAGAACGACAGTAATCACTACAGCATACTGACGGTATTAGAATTTAGGACGTACTTATCCGCATCTGGATTACCCGCCCAAAAGTGAAAAAATTCGCGCACGACTACCAAAAACAGGCGGCGATTTTTTTTCACTTCAAACAAAGGTAAAGTTGCATCTACCGTGGTGCGATAAAATTTATTGTTTTTATCTGGCGCTTCGCGCATGCGCACCAACAAAATTTTGGCTAATTTTACGCGGGTATCAATTAAAAGCTGTTCTGCATTCTCAAAACGTAAAGCTTTGGTGTATGCCTTAAGCGCCCAGCTATCAGTCGTGTCGAACTTTTCAGTATCAACTGAATGCCACAATGCGCTTAGTTCAACATGCGACGGCTGCCAATCAATGGGCAAAGAATCTACAGTAGATACTTTACTTAACAGTGCAACGGCTTTTAAATCATTCATCCAAAATGGGTAGTATTCACGTGCAACGATGAGGCTTTCTGGCCAATCAGCCTCTTCAACTGTATCCATGATCTGTTCAATCGCAACCCGGTATGCGCGCCCATTAAGCTCTTTATCAACTAAAAGTGGGATTAATTTATTTAAAAAATTAATCCGCGGCACAAAAGTATCTGGGCCGAAACCTTTATTCGTTAGGAGTTTAATGTAGACTTCTAGCGCTTGCTGTTCGCGTGGTTCAATCGTCATGAAATCGTCATTTAATTTATATGTTGTTTATATTTTAATAATATTTTTAATATTAACGCACAATCTATTGAAAATTAACACAAATCACTCATATAGTATCAATACAGTGTAATTAAATTTTATAAAAAAGTAAAAAAATGTTTGAATCTATTTTATTAGCTATATTAATCTTTGCCGCTTGGTTTTGGCTTGATAGCATTTCTAAGCGCGAAGTTGCAACCCAATACGGGCGGGAGCTTGCTGGCCGCTTCCAACTGCAATTATTAGACGAAACTGTTGCCTGTCATATGATACGACTTGGACGCGATAGCCATGGTCATGCACAACTGTTGCGTTTTTACGAGTTTGAAGTAAGTGCCAGTGGCGCAGAGCGCATGCAATGCAATTTACAAATTTTAGGTAAACAATTACGTACTTGGCATATTCCGCCTTACGTTCAACCGCTGCAATAATTATGCAATATATAGGTCGTTTCGCGCCTTCGCCCACTGGGCCTTTACACTTTGGTAGTTTAGTAGCAGCCGTTGCCAGTTATTGCGATGCAAAATATAACCAAGGCAAGTGGCTGATGCGCATGGAAGATGTAGATAAGCCACGCGAAATGGCGGGCGCGGCAGAAGATATTTTACGCACATTAGAAGCGTTTGGTTTTGAGTGGGATGGCGACGACTTTGGTTCTAAAATCTTGTACCAAAGCCAACGCGATGCTATTTATGCAGAGGCTTTTGATACACTACAAAAGCAAAACCTCATTTATCCATGCACTTGCACGCGCAAAGAGATTGCCGACTCTAGCAACGCGCAAGGCATAGACGGTTTAATTTATCCAAGAACTTGTCACCCCAAAACTGGCTTAAAATGGCATTCTCTGAGACCCAATATCCATGCGGCCTACAGGGCAGTGGTTTTAGATAAAAATATAAGCTTTACCGATATAATTCAAGGTGAAATTACGCAAAATTTGGCCCGTGATATTGGTGATTTTATTATAAAACGTAAAGATGGTTTGTATGCTTATCAGCTTGCAGTCGTTGTAGATGATGCCGCGCAAGGCGTCACCCATATTGTGCGCGGTGCCGATTTGCTTGACTCCACACCACGACAGATTTACCTGCAACAACTGCTAAATTTTACAACGCATGATTTTAAAAAAATAAGCTATGCGCATATACCAGTGGTGGTAAACGCGGGTGGTGAAAAACTCAGCAAACAAACATTAGCACAAGCCATCACGCCAGAGACTGCGCCAACATTGGTGTTTGAGGCATTGTGTTTTTTAGGTCAAACCCCGCCTGCCGAAATAAAAAACGCCACACTGAATGAAGTGTGGCATTGGGCAATTACAAACTGGCGCATCGCAAACGTCGCAAAACAACGCGCGATTTTTGCCAACTAAATTACATGTTAAAGCTGTTGCTTATCTAAGACCGCGCTATCTGCAAATTCCAGGCAGATAAATATCGGGAATATTGGTTTTATTATTGCCCTTAACCGCCATTTGATCTGGTGCTTTAGCATTACCACACACCCATGTAATCGGCACCACTTGTGATTCTTCTATCACCGCAGGGCGAAAAGACAACATTTTACCATTTAGCTGTGTGCGCGCTTTATTGCCAAATGTCATATGTATCGCGCCGTCTACCACTTCTAGCTTACTAATAAAATTACTCACTACTTTTTCTGGTACAGGCAAGCGCGCTTCCGCATTATTAACAGGCAAAGTTTTGCTGGCTTTCCATGTTTCAGCAATGGGGTCTTTTGCCGCATCTGCCAACGGCATGGCCGCTTTCACTTCTTCTCTAATAATTCGCTCGATTTGTGAGGGAACCGCCATCATGGCCAATATCGCTAAAATCGCCACCACTACCATCATTTCTATTACAGTAAAGCCGTTGTGTTTGTTTCTCATATTAATACCTTTCAGTATTGCTAGACAGCAATCTGTCGCGCGCGTTCAAATAAACAAACAGCCGCAGCGGCTGCAGCGTTAAGTGATTCTAAATCCCTGTGCATGGGAATACTGATTTTATTACTCGCTGCTTTAGCGACTTTATCACTTAACCCCGACCCCTCGTTACCAATCACAAAAGCCGTTGGCTTGCTTAAATCTTGCACATAGAGCGATTCGCCATCTAAAGTCGTCGCGTAAGTATTGCCAGCGAAATTTTGTATGGTTTCTACCAAATCTACGCCTTCAATAATACTTAAGTAAAACTGTGCACCCTGTCCTCCTCTTAGTGCTTTTGGCGACCATGCGTCGGTGCAACCTTTACTTAGATACACCGCTTGCACGCCTGCGCCTAAGGCTGTGCGTAGCATGCTGCCCAAATTGCCAGGGTCTTGAATATCTTCTAACATTAAAGCGAATTCTACAACTGCTGCTGGCGTTACTTGCGGGGTTTTAATCACAGCCAAAATCCCCGTACTACTCACCACTGGTGTGAGTTCGGCAAACATTAATGTGGGGAACATAATGGTATTAACATGCTCAAGTTGTTGCATGAGCTGTGTAGCTTCTAAACTACTTTTTCCTTCGGGGATAATGACTAAATCAGGCTCGGCTTGGTCTGTTTCTTTGAGTGCTTGGCAATAGCTCTCTATCAAATGGACGCCATCCAGCAACGTTTTGCCTTCCGCACGGCGTTCACGCGCGCTTTCAGCCAACTTTTTCAGATATTTAAAAATTGGATTATCGCGAGAGGTTATATGCTTAAATGTATTGTCTGTACTCATGCACACATTCTAACTGAAGACATCTCTCTAATCTACGTGGTAAGCCACTTGTGTGATTTACGCGGGAATGACGGTCTTTGTGTTTTATAATCCCTACATGGCAAAAAAATTAGACCTCGAACGCATCTTAAGTAAACAAGGCTTTGGCACACGCAAACAATGCCGGATTATGATTATTAACGAAGAAATCACCGTGAATGGAAAAATGTGCGATGACCCAGATGCAGAATTTGCGCTAGAAAACTTGCATTACACGGTTAAGGGTGAGGCTTGGCAATACAAAGAAAAATCTTACCTCATGATGCACAAACCGAGCAATTACGAATGTTCACACAAAACCCAACATCACCCAACGATTTACAGTTTACTGCCGCACCCGCTGGTAGAAAGACAAGTGCAGTGCATCGGCAGATTAGATGAAGACACGACTGGGCTGATTTTGATTTCGGACGACGGGCAATTTATCCATAAAATGAGCTCGCCCAAACATAAAGTACCAAAAATATACGAAGTGACTTGTAAGCACCCTGTCGTGGAAGCCAATATCCATGCGCTTCTTGGCGGGGTTAAATTAATTGATGAAGCCGAAACGATTGCTGCTTTAGCCGTAAAACAAATCAGCGAACACGTTATTCACATGACATTAGCCGAAGGCAAATACCACCAAGTTAAACGTATGGTCGCCGCCATTAGCAACCGTGTGGAAGGCCTAAAGCGTATTCAAATTGGTGGCTTAAAATTGCCTGAGAATTTAAAAGTGGGTGAATGGCGCTGGTTAAGTAATGATGACCTAGAAAAACTACGAATTAATATGAACCCCTAAATTAAGACAAAAAACTGTTGTTGTTCAACAATTACTATTTAATGAGTAGACCTTATACTAAATACTAAGCACTTATTTTAAATAAACTAACCATATTTTAGAGCGTACAAATGATAAATCCACTTTACATCGTCTGGAAAGATGAACATAGCGTAGGCGTTCCTATTCTAAATGAACAACATCACGCACTGGTGGCCACCATTAATTCACTCTATTACTTTATCCAAGAAGGTTGGGGGTTAGCCGCGCTCAAACCTACCGTTAATATTATTTTAAGCTATTCTAAGTTTCATCAAAAAACAGAAGAAGGCATGCTTACAAAGCTTGGTTATCCAGCGGTTATTCATCATATCGAGAGTCAAGAAAATTTCGAAAAAAATATTACCGCAGCGATGGATGAAGCCATACTCTACGCAGACCCAAATATCTTGCTTAAATTTTTACGTACTTGGTGGGTAGGTCATCTACAAGAAGAACACGTAAAATACACGCCCTACTTTGATAAGCTAAAATAGCGATACTTAATAACAAGCTTGCTTTCACCAAGCACGTCTTTAAACATACTGAGGTTGTCCCCATTAGTAAACGCGTAGAAGGTTTAAACGCCTACAAATCGGTGAGCTAAAACTGCCAGATGATTTGACGGTGGGCGAATGGCGCTGGTTTGAGCGATGGTGATATGATGAAACTATCAAAAATCTAGCACGAAATACCATCATTTAAAACTCTATTAAATAAAACTTAGGCGCAGATGAAAATCAAGCAACATCCCTCTGCAAAACAAAAGCTCACAAAGCTATTTTTTATTGTATTTATTCTATTTGGAATGCTAACTTTGTTATGCATTTATGGAAATCGGTTTATTCCAAACTTTGAAAAAAATCATTACTTCGGGATTCTTTTTACTTCAATATCGCTAATGCTTACTTATTTTTTCTTCACTGTTTGGTGTACGCTAAAGCGCGTGAATTGTCCAGATTGCAACGAAAGAACAATTTCAAATAGCAAACACGCATTTTTGCCAGAAGGTCACTCCGCCTATTGCAGCAACTGCGATGTACTTTGGAATTTAGAGATTGGGAATAGCGATTAGTTTGAAACGCATACAAATCGACGAGCTTAAACTGCCAGATGATTTGGCTGCCAGTTTATGGCGCTGGTTGAGCGATGGTGATATGATGAAACCAGCCAGCGTAGGGCGGAAAAGTGAGATCGCAGGGATCTCACCGTGTATTAGAGGTACTAGAGCACCTTAATCACACGGTAAAACGCCTTCCGCCGTATGAAAATTTATCCTTCGGCGGATAACGCTACGCTCATCCGCCCTACAACTTCATTACTTACCGACTGCACAATTTAAACCCCGCTTTTTTAAACGCCGCGATTAGCCCATTGTCACCGGCTAAACGAGAGACGCCTACCGCGATAAATACTGATCTATCTTTAGCCACAGCGGTAGTACGTTCTGCCATTACCACATTGCGTTCAACTAATAATTTAGGGTTTTCGCCTGCCGACAACGCGACCAAGTAGGGTATGTCACTTGGAAAGCTAGCCAAGCTTGTGGAAGCCTACTAACGCGTGCGCACCACCATGCCGCCCAAACTCAGCCGACCGTCTTGCCTCCGCTTCGCTATGGCAAAATGGCAGCTGAGTTTGGGTGTCAGGTCTCAACGTTTCGCTTGGATATGTGCGCTGTCGTACAGACCGACATCAACCATATACGTAACCTCTCTTCTGTACGTTGGGCAATGTCACCGCAATCTCACGACGCAATTTTCAATAACCAATTAAGGATAACGACTCATGGAGTACCGTTTTCTAGGCAAATCTGGCTTTAAGGTTCCCGCGCTGAGTTTTGGCGCAGGTACTTTCGGAGGCAAAGGCCCGCTTTTCAGCGCTTGGGGGAATACGGATGTGGATGAGGCGAAACGCCTGATCGATATCTGCCTTGAAGCTGGCGTAAATATGTTTGATAGTGCAGATGTGTATTCCGACGGGATGTCGGAATCCATCTTAGGTGCAGCGGGCGAAGGTGCAAATGATATTGGCGCTTCTCGCCATCATCTCATACGCGCCACCGATGCAGCGCTCAAGCGCCTCGGTACGGACTATATCGATTTGCTGCAATTACACCACTTTGATGCGATGACGCCGGTCGAGAGTGTAATGGCTACGCTCGATGACTTGGTGCGGGCTGGAAAAGTGCGCTTGCTCGGGATATCCAATTTCTCTGGCTGGCAGCTTATGAAATCGCTGTCAGCAGCGGATCGTTATGGGTACTCGCGCTACGTCGCCAACCAGACCAACTACTCCCTGATCGGCCGTGATTACGAATGGGATCTGATGCCGCTGGGTCTTGACCAAGGTATCGGAGCGGTGGTTTGGAGCCCGCTTGGATGGGGACGTCTAACGGGGAAAATCCGGCGCGGCCAACCCTTGCCCAAGGGCAGCCGTTTGCACGAAACGGCTCAGTTCGCTCCGCCAGTCGATCAGGAACGCTTGTACCGGATCGTCGATGCGCTCGACGAAGTGGTGACGCAGACCGATAAAACCATTCCACAGATTGCTCTGAACTGGCTACTGCAACGGCCAACGGTCTCAACCGTTCTGATTGGCGCGCGAAACGAAGCGCAGTTGAGGCAGAACCTTGGCGCAGTCGGCTGGAACCTTACCAAGGAGCAGGTTGAAATACTGGACAAGGCAAGCTATTTAACCCCGCCATATCCGTATTACCCCTATTGGAACGGGCAATTTTCCGAACGAAATCCACCGCCCGTGTAAATCCGCAAAAGATAAAAAACGCAACCCGTCTATACTCAACAGGGCGATCCAGCACGCTGGGATGAATCGGCTTTATGAAGCCCAACGCCTCTCACATTGTTGGGGTTCGCTGCACTCACCACCAACCTACATCAATGCGCTTTTTTTGGCTACTTTTCCACTGCACTTAATTTAAACCCCGCCTTTTTAAACGCCGCAATTAGCCCATTATCGCCAGCTAAATGAGATGCCCCTACCGCAATAAACACTGATCTATCTTTAGCTACAGCGGTGGTACGTTCTGCCATCACCACATTACGTTTAACCAATAATCTATCCGTGATTTTTTGCGATAATTCTTTAGGCAACATGCCACTTGTGATTTCTTCATCCAAGGCTTTAATTTTGTCAGAATCCCCCGCTGCATAGGCCGCCATGAGTCGCTCAAAATCTGCCTCTTTTTGCGCTGGTGTGCGTTTTAACACCGCACGTAGCATCACCATTTGCTCATCCAAACTAAAGTCATCCATCACGCCAAAGTGTTCTTTGGCTGACTCTATGCCCACCACCTCTTTCGATGCGTTTTCAGATTCGCTCATCAGCATATTATCTTGTGCAAACGGCGTTTGCGGTTTGGGTAAATCAAACACTACTGCCAACAACCATGGCTTCATCTGCATAGCTGCGCTCATGTGCATGGTGTGAAAATCTGCCAGCTCGCGCACTTGTTCAAACTCAGCCTCGGTCAATAACGAGGCAAGACTGCCCTCTTTTAATAGCATCACGCTGGGATCGCGGTTCTCGGCAGATTCCATCATAAAAGTATCTACGCTTTTAATTGCATTAACTACATTTGGGCTAAAATTCGCAACGCGGTTATCATCGGTATGTATCGTGCCGAACAGATAGCTAACGACACCCGTTGGTGATTCTAACTTCCAAAACAGGCCTTTTTCAGTCGCTTGCGCACTTAGCGCAAATGTCCACATTAACGCAAACAAAAAGATAAAACTAATCCAATGTGGTTTGGCGATGCATTTAGCCTGAGCGCTCATTTTCTATACCTAATGAATAATATGCAAGGTATGACCAGTATATTTAAAACTTGGTTCTAGGGCTAATCAATTTGTTTAAAAATCCTAAGACAAAAACTTATCCCTAAAATGGGTGTTGCGAGCAAGCCAATATAGGCGTAAATTTACTCGATTAATCGTCACTTAAAATAAAAACTAAATAAAAAAGCGAGATGAAAAACGAGATGAAAAGCCCATTAAACGAGGTGAAAAAACAATTAAAAGAGAATGCCAGCTTTGACGATGTGCTTAAAGCAGAGCAGACCATCACAAAAAAGGATAAAGATTTCATAGGTTTGGCATTTTCTGGCGGCGGCATTCGTAGCGCCACACTCAACCTAGGCTTACTACAAGGCTTAGCGAGTAAAAATTTATTAGACAGGTTTGATTATTTATCCACCGTTTCTGGTGGTGGCTATGTCGGCGCATTTTTAAGCTCACTGATTGCGCGCGCAAATGGGGATATTAGTGCCGTACAACAAAAATTAAGCGCCGATATTGAACCAGAAGAAATCAATTATTTACGCAAATACAGTAATTACCTTACGCCAAAAATCGGGCTTTCTACCGACACCATGGCAGCGGTTTCTGTATGGTTAACCAATACACTACTTAACCAATTAGTGTTAATTAGTGCGATTGCCGCCATGTGCGCGCTGGGCTTTTTTCTTAACGACATTGCTATCAGGCTACATGATAGTGACTCGATCACTGGGATATTGATATTAGGCGCGATACTGTCGGTTTTCTCAGGCTATCTTGCAATTAAAGAGTCTATCTTTAGCTTTCAATTTAGCGATTACAAATCGGACAAAACACAGGCATCAACCAAATGGCGCACAATATTGGCGATTGGCCTTGCTGGTGTGGCGCTAATTAGCTTGTGGCTAACCGCTAAAGGCATGTTTAGCTTTCTAAACTTACAACCAGTGACGGGTGTAAGATTAAGCCCGTTTTGGCTAATAAATCCTGCGTTTATAGGGCTGGTTTGTTTGGGCATTATCGTCACAATTGGCGCTGCTGGCCGTGGTGGCGCCATTAAGTTATTTAACTTTAAAATTTTTGTCAGCTCATTTGCGCGAGAGTGGTGGGCACGTTTAGGCGGCGTTACTTTATACCTCTGCGGTTTATGGCTTGCTGGTTACTTTCTAGTGCTTTATCTGCCTTTATTGCTTAACAGGTGGCTAGTAGATCATAGTTTATCTGCAATAAGCGTATGGGGGGCGGTTGCTAGCGGTGGCGCTTACTTAGGCAGAACGCCCAGCACCAGTGGCCTTGGATCTATTAACATTAAAGAAAAACTAACCACAATATTGCCATGGGTAGTGATTGCCAGTCTGATTATTTTGGTGAGTTTTGGTGTATTTAAGCTGGCTTACTCTTTCTACCATAGCAGCTACTCAATGGCATGTGTGTTCTTAGTGCTTTCTGCAATATTTTTAAGCATCACTCTACTATTCGCTTGGCGGGTTGATGTGAATATATTTTCACTACACTATTTTTATCGCAACCGCTTAACGCGTGCCTATTTAGGCGCAGGCAATCCTAAACGTGTGCCCAGCTTATTTACTGGCTTTGATGCAAACGACGACATTGAATTTGCCGACTGCCACCATCGTCCACTGCATATTGTGAACACTGCACTTAACCTTACAAACGCTAAAGATTTAGCTTGGCAACAACGCTTAGCCGCATCGTTCTCGTTTACGCCCCTCTATAGCGGGTTTGAGTTGCCGAATAAAAAAGGTGTGTACCAACCCACAGACGAATACGCAAAAGGCGTAAAACTCGGCAGCATCATGGCCGTAAGTGGCGCTGCCGCCTGCCCCAATGGTGGCTATCACACTGCGCCTGCCACTGCGTTTTTAATGACCATGTTTAATGCACGACTAGGCCGTTGGTACGGCAACCCAATCAAGTCAAAATGGCGAAATGTCAGCCCTGCCTTTGGATTAGGTTATTTAGCAAAAGAGCTTTTAGCAAAAGCTGATGTAGATTCCAGTTATGTGTACTTATCTGATGGCGGTCATTTTGAAAACTTAGGTATTTATGAGTTAGTGCGGCGCAAATGCAAACTCATTATTGCTGTTGATGCTGGGCAAGATGGTAGCTACACGTTTGAAGATTTAGGGAATGCAATTCGTAAATGCCAAGTGGATTTAAACATCACCATTAATATTGATGTGAAAGACATACACCCCAGCTTACAAAGTCAATGTGGTAATTTTAAACACGCTACAAAACATTATGCGATTGGCGAGATTATTTATGATAAAGCAAACCCTAAAAATAATGGTTTGCTGCTATATATTAAAAATTCACTCACTGGGGCAGAGCCTACAGATTTAATCAACTTTAAACTGCAGCAGACAGCCTTTCCGCATCACAGCACAGTAGATCAGTTTTTTGATGAATCACAATTTGAAAGCTATCGATGTTTAGGTCAATATATTGGCAATACTGTGATTGAAAAGCTGATGAAACCAAGCGGTTTATACGAACGCAAAGCAAAAACGCTTTTGGGCATTTAACAACAATTTTTATTGTGTAAATTTTTACTTTGCAGACTACCTACTTTGCTTTGTGCGCAGCATTTTTAAAGTTATTAAATGCTTTAGGCAAAGGCTTATGTGGTCTTGCTTTAGATGGATGAAAAGCACTACCATCAGATTGCCTTACAACCCCCATGACAGCTGGTTGAAACGCTGGTACCAGTTGTTTTTTACTTGGCCCAATCAAATCAGCTCGTCCCATTTTTTTCAATGCTTCACGTAGCATTGGCCAATTAGCGGGGTCGTGATAACGGATAAAAGCTTTATGCAATTTACGCTGATTGCCTGCTTTGGCTACAGGTACATTTTCAGAATCTGCAGTGACTTTACGCAGTGGATTTTTTCCGCTGTGGTACATGGCAGTCGCCATTGCCATGGGTGTTGGTGTAAAGTTTTGCACTTGGTCTAAGCGAAAACTATACTTCTTGAGCCATAAAGCCAAATTGAGCATATCTTCATCGGTAGTGCCTGGGTGTGCAGCGATAAAATAGGGAATCAAATACTGCTTTTTACCTGCTTCCGCACTGAATTTTTCGAACATCACTTTAAATTCATCATAAGCGCCCATGCCAGGCTTCATCATTTTACTCAACACGTTTTCTTCACTGTGCTCCGGCGCAATTTTTAAATATCCGCCGACGTGATGCTGTACTAACTCTTTCACATATTCTGGCGATTTCACTGCCAAGTCATAGCGCAGACCAGAGCCGATGAGTATCTTCTTGACGCCTTTAATGGCGCGCGCTTTGCGGTAGAGCTGAATCAACGCACTGTGATCGGTGTTTAAGTTCTCGCAAATGCCAGGGTAGACACAGCTTAATTTTCGACACGATTGCTCAATTTTTTCAGATTTACAGGCGATGCGGTACATATTCGCAGTAGGCCCACCAAGATCCGAAATGATGCCAGTGAAGCCATCGACTTTGTCACGAATCTCTTCTACTTCTTTGAGGATTGATTCTTCACTGCGGCTTTGAATAATACGACCTTCATGCTCTGTGATTGAGCAGAACGTGCAGCCACCAAAGCAGCCACGCATAATATTTACGCTAAATCGAATCATTTCCCACGCAGGGATTTTTGCATTTTTATAGATTGGATGTGGCTTGCGCGCATACGGCATGTCGTACACATAATCCATTTCTTTAGTCGTCAACGGTATCGGTGGCGGATTTAACCACACTTCACGGTCACCATGTTTTTGGACTAAAGCTCTTGCGTTACCAGGGTTGGCTTCTAGGTGTAACACACGTGAGGCATGCGCATACAGCACGGGATCTTGCGAAACGGCTTCATAATCAGGCAAACGCACTACTTGCTTGCTTCTATCTGCTTTAGGCTTGCGCACGATGGTAATGGCATTGGTGCCAGCAGGTAATTTCGGCTCATCTTTTTTAGCCTCGGTTTCACAACTGGTGCCTGCGCCCATTTTCATTTCATATGGGTCAATCGCTTTATCCACTGTGCCAGGGCGGTCTAATTTAGTACTTTCAATTTCATCCCAACCTTCTGGAATCACCTTACGTAAAAAGGCGGTACCGCGAATATCTTGAATCTCGCTTACCTTCTCGCCTTTAGCGATGCGGTGACTCAATTCTATTAGTGCTCTTTCCGCGTTACCATATAATAAAATATCGGCTTTAGAATCCACCAAAATACTACGACGCACTTTATCAGACCAATAATCGTAATGCGCAATGCGGCGCAAACTGGCCTCTATACTGCCAATCACCAAAGGCACTTGTGAATATGCCTCTTTACAGCGTTGACTGTAAACTAGCACCGCACGGTCTGGTCGCTTATTGGGTGCGGCATCTGGCGTGTAGGCATCGTCACTGCGGATTTTACGGTCTGCGGTATAGCGGTTCACCATGCTATCCATATTGCCGGCGGTGATACCAAAGTAGAGATTAGGCTTACCTAACGCTTTAAAAGCGTTAGCGTTTTGCCAATCGGGCTGTGCAATCATACCCACGCGGAAGCCCTGCGCCTCAAGCAAGCGCCCAACTAGGGCTGCACCAAAGCTGGGGTGGTCGATATAAGCATCGCCAGAGACGATGATAATATCGCATGAATCCCAACCCAATGCATCCATCTCTTCACGCGTCATGGGTAGCATAGGCGCAGAGCCAAAACGCTTTGCCCAGTAAGGGCGATAAGCGTGAATCGGCTTCGCTAAATTATTGCTATAAACTTCCATGCTTCCTTAATTAAAATGCTTTAATATTTATATTTAAAACTAAAGCGCGCATTCTACGCATTTTTTATTTAATTACAAGGACTTATGGAAATTTAAAATCACAATTTACCTTAAAGTTTCGATATAGCCTTCGTCCTGTAATGCTAACAACGCCGCATCGACTTCTAAGAGGCTCGGGTTTGCACGTTTAATCTCATCCGCAGATTTCACACCATCAACCAACTTAAGGTAGCTACGCAACTTTAATTGCAAACCTTCCGAGCGCAACGCTGTTTCTTCAACCCCTTTTAGGGTTTTTTTATATACGATGTCCATAAAATAGCTTCCCTATCAATTTATGTTTTTTTAAGGTACTTAAGGTACTTTTTAAAAGTGTTTCGTTAAAGCACTGGTACTATTGTGCACACTATATTACTTAGTGTTTGCATTGATTCTACAACAAAAAAGGTGAATACTTAACATTACCCACTATATCAAGCTGTGAACATGACAAGAACCTACAATATATCAGGCTTAAGCTGCAATAACTGCGTTGCCAAAGTGAGCGCCACGCTAACACCTTTTACAGACGCAATTGAAGTGACGCTAAACCCACCACAAATCAAACTTTCTGGGCTAACGGCGGACATAGAAACGCTGAATGCAGCGCTAAAAAATATAGGCAGTTATGCAATTGGTGCTGAAATTGTCGAAACTAATATTGATAATAAAATGGTCGCCAACACAGAAACTCTACCTGCAACATTAGCAACATATAAGCCACTGATATTGGTTTTTGCCTATATTTTATTGGCCACTTTAGCGGTAGAAGCGCATCATGGCGAATTCGTTTTGCATCGTTTTATGCCGCATTTTATGGCAGGGTTTTTCTTGGTGTTTTCGTATTTCAAAATGCTAGATTTAACTGGTTTTGCAAGTAGCTACGCCATGTATGATGTACTCGCAAAAAAATTGCCTGTATATGGTTATATCTATCCATTTATTGAGCTAGGCCTAGGAACCGCATATCTATTGGGCTACAGGCCGATGCTAATTAACACTATTACGCTTATTGTTATGGCATTTTCCAGCATCGGCGTCATTTTAGCCGTGAGTAACAAACAAAAGATTCGTTGTGCCTGCTTGGGCACAGGCTTTAATTTTCCCATGACCACTGTGACAATTATTGAAGATTTACTCATGGCAGCCATGGCGATTTGGATGCTGGTTTAGCCGCCCAATAAGCGCGCACTTCACACAAGTTTAAAATCGTGTACACTAGCCCATTAGTTACCTAAAAAAATTAATAATCAACTAATTAAACGCAGTTAAATTCTTCAATGAAGCATATTTCTGTCATCAAACGCATCTTGATGCCGCTTTTAGTGTTGGGCATCCTGTCCATACTGGCTACTGCTGCCCACATGTTTGTGCTGGACATGCAAAGAATCGAAAATCGCGCCATGCGCGAAACAAATAAATTAAGCTATTTACTAGAAATGGCGCAAAGCCTAGTCGGTGAGCGCGTCAACTCATCGATGCAATTATTAAAGCAAAGTAGCTTAGCGCGCGGTAATCCATCTATAAATGGGACGATTGTTTTAAATCAAGAAAGTATCCCGAGGCTCATATTTGGTAAAGAATCACAAACCGAACAGGCTGACTTGGTAGATGGCGTCACCAGTATTGAAAATGGCACTGCGACTTTATTTGTAAAAAACAATGCTGAATTTGTACGCATCGCTACTAACGTTCGTCAAAAAGATGGCACCCGCGCCGTGGGCACATTATTAGATCCCAAGGGTAAAGTGTTGCCTTATTTGCTAGATGGGAAATCTTTTTATGGTGTAGTCGATATTTTAGGTGAGCCGTATATTTCTGGTTACGAGCCCATTAAAAATAGTAGCGGCACCGTCATAGGCGCATGGTATGTGGGCTATAAAGTCAATGCAAACGCGCTAGAAGATGCTATTAAAAAATGGGTATTTCTAAATAGCGGTTTTGCTGTCATTACCGATTACAACCACCATATTCGCTTCCTATCAGAACATGTGTCTGTAGCGCAAGCATCTGAAGCTTTAAAAAACAATAGCGGCGATTGGGCAATTATAAAAAAAGATATCCCCGATTGGGATTTCCAAGCCTATATCGTCTACCCAAAACGTGAAGCTTATTTTAGTAGCGCCAGTAATTTATATCCTTTGCTACTGATGGGCGGTATTTTTGGTTTAGCGTTGATTGTGCTCGCTTTTTACGGTATTCGGCGCTTCGTGCTAACCCCACTGGGGGGAGACCCCGAAACAGCGAGTAAGTTGGTGGGGCGTATTGAACAAGGGGACTTTACAGATGATGGCACGTACGCAAATCCTGGAACGCTGATTGCTAATATGGTCAAAATGCGTGAACGTCTACGCGAAATGATGAGTGAGTTACAAGAAAACACCGAGCGCTTGAGTGTGTCTTCCAGCGTATTTCAACACGCGCATGATGGTATTTTTATTACCGATTCTAATACCAAAATCACAGAAATAAACCCAGCTTTTACAAAAATTACAGGCTTTAGTCGCCAAGAGGCCATAGGCCGCACCCCTCGTGAACTAGGTTTTGTTCATCAAAAAGAAGATTTTTTCTCAAAACTTTTTAAAGCCACTGCAAATAAAGGTGAATGGCGCGGCGAAACTTGGAATCAACACAAAAATGGGCGCACTTATGCATCATGGTTCGACATATTCCCCGTATATGACGACGCAAAGGTTTTTAAACATTATGTCGGACTATTCTCTGATATCACACTAGCCAAAGAGCAGCAAAAAGCGCTAGAACACATGGCTTATCACGACTCATTAACGCAATTACCAAACCGCACATTATTTGCAGACCGCATACAGCAAGTGCTTGCGCGCGCAATGCGCACTAAAGAAATGGTCGCAATTTGTTATTTTGATCTAGATAAATTTAAACCCATTAATGACGCGCTTGGTCACGAAGCAGGTGACCAATTGCTAATTGAGCTAGCTGCACGCTTACGCGCAAACTTACGCGAAAGTGACACGATTGCGCGCCTTGGCGGCGATGAGTTTGCCTTGCTCCTGTGCGGTCTACAGTCCGTAGATGAATATGGCAAAACACTAGACCGTGTACTTGAATCAATTGAGTTACCTTTTTCAATCTCAGATCAAACTTTATATATTTCTGCCAGCATCGGTTATACCGTATTCCCCGCTGATAATCAGCCGCCCGACACCCTGCTACGCCATGCAGATCAGGCCATGTATCAAGCTAAATCAAATGGCGGGGGTCATCACTATTTATTTAATGCACAACCTAATCTGTTTTCATAAGCAATTAATTATTGAGTAATATGGTCGATCAAAAACCAGCTAATTACGAACCAGCCTATTACAAACTCCCCACTGGTTATGTACTTGCGCTTGAATGTGAAACACCTTTTCCACCATTATCTGATGCACTTACTGAGCCAAACGGCCTGATGGCCATTGGCGGCGATTTAAATTCCACGCGGCTTTTAAGCGCATATAAGCAAGGCATTTTCCCATGGTTTAACGAGGGAGAACCTGTGTTGTGGTGGAGCCCGAATCCACGCATGGTGCTGTTTCCAGATGAGTTAAAAATATCAAGTTCACTTAAAAAAACCCTTAAAAAGCACACCTTCGAAACCCGCATCAATACTGCCTTCCAGGCCGTTATAAAAGCATGCAGCAATACATCTAGAAATAATCAGCCTGGCACTTGGATCACCGACGACATAATTAACGCTTATTGTAATTTGCACGCGCAAGGTTTTGCCATGAGCGCAGAAACTTGGCAAGCTGGCAAACTTGTGGGAGGCTGTTACGGCGTTAAAATTGGGCGTATGTTTTATGGTGAAAGTATGTTTCATCACGTCACAGATGCCTCAAAAGTTGCATTTGTGCATTTAGTAGAAGCGCTTAAAAATCAGAATATTGGTATGATAGATTGCCAAATGAAAACACCTTTGCTCACAAGCTTTGGCGGACGTGAAATTAAACGTGAAGAGTTCATGCAAAACTTAAGCAAACTGGTAAACTTTTAATATGACTTTGCCATCCGAACCAGCCCTCCACAAGCTACAGTTTTACGTCACCACACCTTACAAATGTGGCTACCTACCCAATAAACTCGCCCAAAGCTTAATCGCTGCACCGCATCATCTTGTCGACAGCCAAGTCTATAGCGGCCTGATTACACAAGGCTTTCGACGTAGCGGAAAATTTGCTTATCGCCCACATTGCGAAACGTGTAATGCCTGTATACCAATACGTTTAATGTTGAGTGAATTTTCCCCAAACCGAAGCCAAAAACGTGCTTTTAAACAACATGCTGATTTAAACGCCTTCATCATACCGTTAACTTTTAGCCAAAATCATTTTGAGCTTTACAACAACTACCAACATTTGCGCCATACCGATGAAGATAATCTTAATCAATCATCACCAAAAGACGAGGCCGAACAATACCGCCAATTTTTATGCCAAAGCAATGTGGAATCCTTGATGATTGAATTTAGGGAAGCCAATAACCAAGTCAAAATCGTCAGTGTGATTGATGTAGTACACGACGGCGTTTCAGCGGTGTATACATTTTATGATGCGACTGATTCTAAAGCCAGCTACGGAACCTACTCTATTATATGGCTGGCTGAATGGACGAAAAACCTAAATTTGCCTTATTTGTATTTGGGTTATTGGATACAAGAAAATCAAAAAATGGCATATAAACAACAGTTTAAACCGCAAGAAAAACTCATAGATGGCGAATGGGTTTAAGTAAAAAAAATCAATACCAAAAACTCTCTGTCATCCAAATACACAAGTCTGCAAGCCAATACTAGCGCGCCCTTTCAAGACACCTTCTTTAACATGACATTGGATTAAAAGTTGGTTTATTTACAAATACTGTAGCGGTTGCACCAACCAGTGCTGGCGGCCGTCCTAGCAAATTTGGTAGCCAGTTCTTAGCTGGCACGTTGTAACCTTGCATTAATTCAAAGTGCCCAAATGATAATGGTGTCCAAGCCAATACATCAAACATGTGGCTCGCTATGCGTACCAAAAATTTTGGCACAGCTATTTGCGTAGCCTTACCTTTCCCAAAGCGGAATCTAAGTAACTGCAAGTAATCAGGTATGCTCATGACTTCAATGCCACCAAGCTCGATAATTCTAGGGGTCTTCACATTATTCATCACCAAGCTCGCCACTGCCTCGCCTAAATCAACCACTTGCAATGGTGCAATTAAACCGTTGCTTTGCATCACAAATTGTAGCGGCCATTTTGCCACGCGCCTAAACCATTTGGCACCATATCCACCTTGCCCGTCTAACAAAGATACGCGCGCAATTACAGCATTTGCGCCGCTATGTAAAATGGCCTGCTCGCCTAAATATTTGCTACGTACAAAACGGCTTTTAGCTTGCATATTTAAGCCTATTGCAGAAATATGAACAAGTCGAACATCAAGCTCGGCACAGGCTTTAGCTAGTGCAGCTGGAGCCTCTGCGTGTACGGCGTTATAACTTTCACCTTTTCTTTCGCGCAAAATGCCTATGGCATTAATTACCACATCAAAACCTTCTAAAATTGGCTGCCAATTGTCTATATCTAGCATCTTATGCATTTGCAAAGTGATGATTGTTGGCATTATTAATACTTTCCTACTTCCCACAAACACATTTGCGCCTTTTTCATTCAGGCTTTTGACGATGTTGCCACCAATAAAACCTCTACCACCTAGCACCAATACTTTCATGTTTTTATCGCCTTATTATTTCGTGTTTTTCTTTAATTTCTGTATTGACAGAAATATATGATATAAGTGATAATGTGTCAAATGATTTTTTACAGGGGCATAAAAAATGAGTTCCGACACAAACGAAAATATTCAATTAAGCGAACTGGGCAATCAATTCATTTTACATTGGGGTGAAATGGGCACGCGCTGGGGCATTAACCGCACCGTGTCGCAAATTCATGCTTTTTTATATTTTATAGGTAAGCCAGCAAATGCTGAACAGATTGCGGATACGCTACAAGTAGCACGTAGCAATGTGAGCAATAGTTTAAAAGAGTTGCAAAACTGGAACCTCATCCGCATTACGCACATGATGGGTGATAGGCGCGATTATTTTGAAACTTCATTAGATATATGGGCGCTTTTCAATACCGTGATTAACGAACGGAAAAAACGTGAATTTGATCCGACGGTTACATTTTTAAAAGAGTTTTTAGCTAAAAACACTTTTAGCAACAATGAATTAGATGCAAAAAAACGTGTGGGGGAAATGTTAGAGTTAATGCAAACTCTATCAATTTGGGGCGATGAAATGCTAAAACTTAAACCAGAAACCCTCACCAAAATTATGAAATATGGCGCAAAAATTCAAAGTTTATTAAGAAGCTAAAAATGAATATCACTTATCCACTCACCATTTATTACGATGCCAGTTGCCCCTTATGTGCAAGTGAAATGCACACCATTAAAGAAACAGATTTCGACAACAAATTGATTTTGGTAGATTGCTCTAATGAGGCATTTAACGAACCTGCATTTTGTCCCACTACAAAAGAATTAATGATGGCGCGTATACATGCAGTAGATGCTGCAGGCCAATGGATTAAAGGCATTGATGTATTTGAAGCAGCTTATAAAGCCGCAGGCTTTACCAAACTTAGCCAAATTTGGGGCAGCACGCTTTTAAAACCGTTATTAACTCGTGCCTACCCTTTTATTGCGGATAATCGTTACTGGCTAAGCAAAACGGCGTTACCTTACTTATTAAATTGGGTCTTAAGAAAGTATGCTCCTAGCTAATTAAATAGCAAATGAGCTCAGTTGTAAAAAAGCAGCTCTGTAAAAATGATACAATTTCGTTTTTAATTTTCAATCATTTCTTTTGAAAAAAATCTTGTTTTGAATAAATTAGTCATCTTTGGTGTAGGCTTAATTGGCGGGTCGGTTGCATTGGCTTTGAAAAAGGCTGGAAGCGCGCCGCACATCGTCGGTGTCGGGCGCACAGAAAAAAGTTTGCAAAATGCTTTAGATTTAGGCGTAATTGATTCGGCGCAAACCAATATCAGCGATGCACTTGAAGGTGCAGATTTAATCTTGATTGCCGCACCTGTGGCACAAACTGCTAGTATTTTGCAAAGTATTAAGCCGCATTTAAATCAGCACACAGTTATTACTGACGCAGGCAGCACCAAGGGCGACGTGCTGGCCTGTGCGAAAGAAATTTTAGGCGAGCAATTTAACCAATTTGTTGGCGGCCACCCCATTGCAGGCGCAGAGAAATCTGGCGTTGCGGCAGCAAAAAGTGACTTATTTTTAGGCAAAAATGTTGTCTTAACACCTGCAACTTTGAATAATGATGCTCTGCAGACCAACATCCATGCGGTTCACAGAGCATCTGAATTATGGGTCGCATGCGGTGCGAATGTCAGTGAAATGCCTGCTGAAACGCACGATAGTATCTTCGCCGCTGTGAGCCACTTACCGCATTTATTAGCGTTTGCCTTGGTCGATGATATTGCCTCACGCCCTAACGCGGAACAATTATTTAGCTTCGCCGCCAGCGGCTTTAGAGACTTTACCCGTATTGCAGGTAGCCACCCTGAGATGTGGCGCGACATTAGCCTTGCTAACAAACCTGCATTACTAGCAGAAATAACTGCCTTTGAAAACGAACTAGCTCAATTAAAACAACACCTTAAAAACGATGATGCGAATGGCTTACAAGCACTTTTTGAGCGCGCCAGTGTTGCGCGCAATAATTGGGCGAAAGAAAGAGAAAAACAGTAGTTTATGGAACCAAAAAACTTACCTGCCGCGAGTCGCGCCGATGGTGATATTACGCTACCTGGCTCAAAAAGTATTTCAAATCGTACACTACTATTAGCTGCCCTAGCGGATGGAGTGTCACCTGTGGAAGGCTTACTAAAGTCCGACGACACTGGACGCATGCTAGAAGCACTTGAGATGCTTGGTATAGAAATTGATAAGAATGAGCAAAGTGACAGCATCATTCTTTTCGGTTGCAATGGGGAATTTCCTAACAAACAGGCAGATCTGTTTTTAGGCAATGCAGGCACCGCATTTCGTCCACTCACTGCTGCACTCGCCTTGTCTGGCGGGTACTACTCACTATCAGGTGTTCCACGTATGCACGAGCGCCCAATTGGCGATTTGGTGGATGCACTACGTCAAATCGGCGCGAATATTGAATACACAGGTAACGAAGGTTTTCCGCCACTTAAAATCTCCCCTGCTAACATAGATGTGAGCAAACCGATTCAAATTCGTGGTGATGTTTCCAGCCAGTTTTTAACCGCTCTTTTAATGGCACTGCCGCTGACCAAGCAAAAAGCCACCATACAAGTGGTGGGCGAACTCATATCCAAACCTTACATTGAAATTACACTTAATTTGATGAAAAAATTTGGCATAAGTGTAGAACGCGAAGGCTGGCAAAAATTCATCATCCCGAGTAACTCGAACTACCTTTCTCCTGAGCATATTCTTGTTGAAGGTGATGCTTCTAGCGCTTCTTATTTCTTTGCGGCTGGTGCAATCGCAGGTGGAGTATTTGTCGAAGGAATTACAAAAGATAGCATTCAAGGTGATATTTTATTTGCTGAAGAAATCAAGAAAATGGGAGCTCAAGTCACCTATTTAGCAGACCGCGTTTTGGTACAAATGCCAGAAAATGGTCAGAAACTCAAAGCTATCGACCTTGACTGCAACCATATTCCAGACGCCGCCATGACGCTAGCTATCATGGCCTTATTTGCTGACGGCACAACAACATTACGCAATATTGCCAGTTGGCGTGTAAAAGAAACCGACCGCATCGCCGCAATGGCAAAAGAGTTAGACAAAGTAGGGGCAAAAGTTGTAACAGGTGCTGATTTCATCCAAATCACACCACCCGCCCAACTTACGCCTAATGCGGTGATTGATACTTACGACGACCACCGCATGGCGATGTGCTTTTCACTTGTTTCACTAGGCGGCGTGCCAATTACGATTAACGACCCAAAATGCGTAGCCAAAACATTCCCCAATTATTTTGAAGAGTTTGCAAAAATTGTCAGCTAATCCTATTCCAGTTATCGCGATTGATGGTCCTTCTGCCAGCGGTAAAGGCACCGTCTCACAATTGGTAGCTGAAAAGCTTGGCTTTCATTACCTAGACTCTGGCGCACTCTATAGAATCGTCGCGCTGGCGGCGGCGCAGCAACATATGGCTTGGAGCGACGCCGAAGCGCTCGGCAAACTAGCTGCAACGCTCAATATTCAATTTAAAAACGGTGAAATTTACTTAAACCAAACTATTGTCTCTGAGGCAGTACGCAGCGAAGAGATGAGTCGCGGCGCCTCAGAAGTCGCTATTCACAGCCAAGTGCGTAACGCGCTATTTGATTTGCAACAAAGTTTTCGCAAGGCACCTGGCCTTGTGGCCGACGGTCGCGACATGGCTTCAGTCGTATTTAAGGATGCTGCGCTTAAGATTTTTCTTACTGCCCATGTTGAAATACGCGCCGAGCGCCGCTATAAACAACCTATTGGCAAGAACATATCTGCTAATTACGCAAAAATTCTGCAAGACTTACAAGAGCGTGACACACGCGATAGCCAGCGCAGGGCTTCACCCCTTGTACAAACCCCAGATGCGGTGCTTTTAGACACTAGCTATCGGTCAATTAACGATGCCGTAGAATTTGTTCTCGCCGCATATAAAAATATTTTGCAAAATATTGCATAAAATCACTTTAAGTCATTGAACACAAGCTATTTTTTGTGTACCATGCTCGGTTCGTGCTGCGCTTTTAAACAATAAAATTGATAATCAACAAAATTATTTAGTTTGCAGCTTTATATTAACTACCCCACTGCTAGGTGGGAAACTTTAGGTAACTTTTTTTAATGGCTTCTACTTCCAACTCAACTCCATCTTCAATGGAATCCTTCGCCGCGCTTTTTGAAGAAAGCTTAGCGCGCCAAGAAATGCGCTCTGGCGAAGTAATTACCGCCGAAGTAATCTCAATCGATAGTGACCACGTCATTGTGAACGCTGGTCTTAAATCTGAAAGCGTGATTGACGCTAACGAATTCAAAAATGCTCAAGGTGAGCTTGAAGTGGCCATTGGCGACTTTGTAAAAGTATGTATCGAAAAACTCGAAGATGGTTTTGGCTCAACCCAACTTTCTCGCGAAAAAGCGAAGAAAATGGAAGCTTGGCTTGATTTAGAAGATGCAATGAACGAAGGCCGCGTGGTTAAAGGTTATGTAAGCGGCAAAGTAAAAGGCGGTTTACGCGTTTCTGTTAATGGCATTATGGCGTTCTTGCCTGGCTCATTGGTTGATGTTCGCCCAGTAAAAGACACCACACCATTCGAAAACAAAGAGTGGGATTTCAAAGTAATTAAATTAGACCGCAAGCGTAACAATATTGTGGTTTCTCGCCGTGCTGTGATGGAAGTTTCAGCTGGTGCAGACCGTGAAGCATTGATGGGCTCATTGGTTGAAGGCGCAACGGTTAAAGGGATTGTTAAAAACATCACTGATTACGGCGCATTCGTTGACTTAGGTGGCATCGACGGCTTACTACACATTACTGACTTAGCATGGCGTCGTGTAAAACACCCATCTGAAGTATTAACAGTAGGCGAAGAAGTTGAAGCAAAAATCTTGAAATTCGATCAAGAGAAAAACCGTGTTTCACTTGGTATCAAACAATTAGGCGATGACCCATGGGTGGCTTTAACCCGCCGTTATCCAGTAAGCACACGCTTATTTGGCAAAGTATCAAATATCACTGACTATGGCGCATTCGTTGAGGTTGAGCCAGGTATCGAAGGTTTAGTTCACGTTTCAGAGATGGATTGGACCAACAAAAATATTCATCCAGGCAAAATCGCACAATTAGGTGACGAAGTTGAAGTGATGATTCTTGAGATTGATGAAGATCGTCGTCGTTTATCACTTGGGATGAAACAATGTAAAGCAAACCCTTGGGATGATTTCTCAGCGACACATGCTAAAGGTGACAAAGTCTCTGGTCAGATTAAATCCATTACAGACTTTGGCGTGTTTATTGGCTTGCCAGGCGGTATTGATGGTTTAGTGCACTTGTCTGATCTTTCATGGACACAAGCTGGTGAAGAAGCGATTCGTAACTTCAAAAAAGGTGATGAGCTAAACGCTGTAATTATCGCCATTGATGTAGAAAAAGAGCGCATTTCATTAGGCGTAAAACAATTGACTGAAGATCCATCAGGCGCATCATCAAGCTCTTCAACTGAAGAAAAAGCAGCTAAGCCAAAAGCTAAACCTGCAAAAACTAAAGCTGAAGAGATGAAGCCAGAAGAGAATGCAGCTGCAGCGGGAACAACAAATCTTGGCGCTTTATTAAAAGCCAAAATGGACAGTAAGAAGTAAGATTGTTAGTTAAAGCAATCACCTTAATTAAGTTAAACTAAAGGCAACTATAAGCCATGACAAAATCTGAATTAATTAATTTACTCGCTGAACGTTTTCCACAGCTTGTAGTGAAAGACGCAGAGCTATCTGTTAAAGCGATTTTAGATGCGATGACAGATAACTTATCTACTGGTGAGCGTATCGAAATTAGGGGGTTTGGAAGCTTTAGCTTAAATTACAGACCCCCGCGTTTAGGTCGCAACCCTAAAACTGGCAGCAAAGTACAGGTACCTGCAAAACATGTACCTCACTTTAAAGCGGGTAAAGAGTTGCGTGATAGAGTTGATTCTGCAGAATAAGTAATGGCTTAACTAATAAACAGCAATCAAGTAAATAGCAATCAAGAAAAACGGCGCTTAATCCAAGCGCCGTTTTTTATTGAGTACCTTTTTTTATTGGGCGCCGTTTTTATGTTGCAATTTTTATTTTGTTTTATGGCTACTTTTTATAATCATTAGCCAGTCACCCCAAGCTTAGGTAAAATAACATTCTCTATCACAAAGTAAAATTATGACTGTTGAATTCGAATATTGGTGGTTACTAGTTCTACCGCTGTTTTTTACACTGGGCTGGATAGCCGCTCGCGTGGATATTAAGCAACTATTATCTGAATCAACCACCCTGCCTGCTGCTTATTTTAAGGGCTTAAACTTTCTGATCAGCGATCAGCACGATAAAGCGGTAGAAGCTTTTTCTGAGGCCATGCAAGCCAATACTGATTCACTCGAGTTGCACTTTGCGCTGGGCAGCCTATTTAGACGTACTGGCGAAACTGATCGCGCCATCAATATGCACCTTAATTTGCTGGATAAAAAAGAACTTACTCCAAACCAAAGAAGCGCGGTAAAAGCCGAGCTCGCGCAAGATTATTTAAAAGCAGGCCTGTATGACCGCGCTGAAGAACTATTTAAGGGGCTGGACGACACACGCTACCGTCAACCCGCGTTACACGCGCTGCTGGAAATTTATGTGCGCGAACGCGAGTGGACACAAGCCATTGAAACCGCAACTGAGCTAGAGCGCTTGTCTGGCGTGCCTTTTAGAAAAGAGATTGCACAATATTATTGTGAGCTTGCGATGAACGACATTATTGCGCAAAGACCAGATGGCGCGCGCAATATACTCCACATGGCATTAGATGCAAACAAAAACTGCGTGCGCGCCAACGTGTTATTAGGTGACCTAGAAGTGAGCGAAGGTGCACATCAAGCCGCAATTTCACACTGGAAGCGTATTGAATTTCAAAAGCCTCAATATTTAGGCTTAATTGCTGGCAAGATGCTAAAAAGCTACAGTGCTAGCGAACAGCTCAAAGAAGGTTTAGCGCAACTAAATACCTATTTAGATACTTACAAACTACCCTCACTTATGTCTGTGCTTTATGAGGCAACATTAGCTGAAGAAGGCCCTGACAAAGCCGCGAAGCTCGCTAGAAATGAACTGATTCGCAAGCCGAATCTCACGACCTTAGATCAACTTTTGCAAGCACGTGCGATGGCGGACGAGACTAAAAAACCTGTCAAAAATCTAGGCAACAATCAAGACATTCAGCTTATGCAGCAAACCGTTCGCAATGCAATTGGCGATCGTGCTGCTTACCATTGCGATCAATGTGGTTTTCGCGCTAAACAATACCACTGGCAGTGCCCCGCTTGCAACGCTTGGGAATCATTGCCTGCTGAACCTTCTGAAGCAATCAGCCGTGAAATGACCATTAAAAAATAATGCCCAAGAATCATGCAAAAGAATAATAGTAGAATACCTGATTCAAAAGTAATCGTCGCGCTAGATTATGCAGATGCAGCAAGCGCCATTAAGCTAGTGAATCAGCTAGATCCTAGTCTATGTAAACTTAAGGTGGGGAAAGAGCTGTTTACTGCTGCTGGCCCACAATTGGTTGAAAAGCTCGTTAATCAAGATTTTGATGTCTTTTTAGATTTAAAATTTCACGACATACCTAATACCGTGGCAAAAGCATGTGAAGCAGCCAGCAATCTAGGCGTGTGGATGCTAAACGTTCATGCCTCTGGCGGCAGTGCCATGATGCAAGCGGCGCTAGAGGGTGTAAATAAGAGCAAGCAGACACCTTATTTGATTGCGGTCACCATACTCACCAGCATGAATCAAGCAAGCTTAAGTGAGATTGGCATTGAAAATACAGTCGAAAATCAGGTACTCAAGCTTGCAAAGTTAACACAACAAGCTGGTTTACACGGTGTGGTGTGTTCTGCACTCGAAGCAAAATTACTACGCCAACAACTAGGCGACAACTTTTGCTTAGTAACGCCAGGTATACGCCCAAATCCAGCGAATACCAGCAGTGTCAACCAAGACGATCAATCTCGCGTTGTTACGCCACAGGATGCACTAAACAGCGGCGCTAGCTATCTTGTAATTGGCCGACCAATTACGCAAGCACCCAACCCACTCAAAGCGTTAGAACATATTTTGCAAGAAATGACGATTAATTAGGTGATGTATCTGTAAGCTAGACGTAAGGCTTTGAATTTACAATCAAAGCTAGTATTATTTGCAAGCGCCATACGCACGCATATGATTAATAAAAATTTAAAACACATAACGGAGAAACTTCATGAAAAAAATACTCATCGCCTTATTGGCCTCGCTTGCTTTTAGCTTTAGTGCCTTTGCAGCAGTTAACTTAAATACTGCAACTCAAGCAGAGCTAGAAAGCCTAGATGGCATTGGCCCAGTAAGAGCAGCCGCGATTATTGATTACCGCAAAAAAAATGGTGGCTTTAAATCAATTGATGAGCTAGAAAAAGTTGATGGCGTTGGTGCAATTACATTAAAAAATGTGCGTAAAGATGTTGCCGTAAGTGGCCGAACAACTGTTATTGCGCCTGCTGCGGAAAGCAAGCCAGTGAAAGAAACAAAACCTACAAAAGATACTAAGCCAGCTAAAGAATCAAAGCCTACCAAAGAGGTAAAAGCGGACGAACCAGCTAAAGAGACTAACGTTAAGGAAACCAAGGCAGTTGGCACTGAAAAAGCGGCCACTAGCGGAAAAATTGCGGATAGCAAAGAAGTAAAAGAAGAAAAGCCTGCCAAAGAATCTAAAGCCAAAAAAGATACTAAAGACAAAGAAGTGAAAAAAGAAAAAGAGGCTAAATCTGAAAAAACTGATAAAAAAGATGTAAAAACAGAAAAGTCTAAAAAAGCTGATACTGCTGACAAAGACAAAAAAGCAGACGCAGATAAGAAGAAAGCCGCTGCTGATAAGAAGAAAGCCGCTGCTGATAAGAAAAAAGCGGATGCAAAAAAGAAAGCCGATAAAAAAGCGGCGGCTGATACTAAAAAAGCTGAAGCAAAAGCCAAGTAAAAAATCACAACAGCAATTAAGTTACATCCGTTTTTACCAAATAAAAAGCCCGCACAAGCGGGCTTTTTAACGTACTAATACCATTTCAATTAATCATCATGGCCTTGGTGGTTATGTTTATAGTGCCCTTTTCCGTGTTTATGTTTTTTATGGTGTTTTTTGTTATATTTTTTATTGCTACTAGTTTTAGCAGGTTCATCGATAATCTTACCCACGACTGCACCACCAGCACCACCCACACCAGCGCCAACAACCGCACCTGTACCACTACCGCTAACTTTTCGACCCACATAAGCACCACCTGCGCCGCCTGCCGCACCACCAATCACAGCACCTGCTTGGCCGTCACCTTTGGTAGTTACAGCGCCACCCAAACCACCGCCTACTGCGCCGCCTACTACTTCACCAGTGCTTCCTCCAACCACGCCACCAAGTGCGGTACCCGCTGCAGCTCCTAAGCCACCGCCTACTGCAGTTTTAGCGTTGCTATCCGCAGCCATCGCTTGGTTAGAAAATAATAGAATTGCTAATAATGAGCTGTTAATTAACTTCATTGAGTCTTCCCTCTTTTGTAGAAAATATATGTTTGAATAGCTGTATGTACAAGATGTTAAAAAAACATAACATCAGCTAATGCTGATATTAATGTAAGAAAATTTTTACATTAATCATGATGTCTATTTAGCATATCAAGTATGCCAGCTTACTTGACGCGCATTCCTGCCTGCGCGCCAACATCTGGTGAGAGTATAAAAGGGCCACCAAGTTCATCACTTGCTGCTAAAACCATGCCTTCAGACATGCCAAACTTCATTTTACGCGGTGCTAAGTTTGCCACCATCACTGTCATACGCCCCACCAAAGTAGCAGGGTCGTAGGCCGATTTAATGCCCGAAAATACTTGGCGAGTAGTTGCTTCACCAATATCTAGCGTGAGTTTGAGTAGTTTCTCGGCACCTTCTACATGTTCTGCATTGACGATTTTAGCGATACGTAAATCGACTTTGGCAAAGTCATCAATCGTTATATATTCGACCTCAGGGGCATCGCTGGAACCCAATACCGGTGCGGTTGCTGGCGATGTCGTTTTAATGAGTGCAGGTGTTGGTGCTAAATTCTCTTTATTGGCTTCTGTCATGGCTTCAATCGCTTTAGGGTCAATGCGGGTAATTAAATGGCTATATTCGTTAATTCTTTCAATAGCTACGCTCTTGGCTGAATCCCAGTTAAATTCTTGAGTTAATCCAAACAATTCTTTTTCAACAGTTTCAGCCAATTTGGGCAAAACAGGTTTTAAATAAGCTGTGAGAATTGCAAACATTCTCAAACTTGCGCTGCACACCATATGCAAGCGCTTCTCTTGAGACGCGTCCTTAGCTATTTCCCAAGGCTTTTGGTTTGCCACAAACTCATTGACTAAGTCTGTTAATCGCATTATTTCTCTAATCGCTTTGCTGTAATCGCGACTCTCATAGCAGTTCGCAATTTCACCAGCTTGGCTCGTCAAAGCTTGTTCCAATTGCCAAACCTCTGGAGAATACTCATTTCCTGCTAAAGGCAGTAAATTCCCATCGAACCGCTTGTTGATAAACCCAGCCGTACGACTTGCAATATTGATATATTTACCCACCAAATCGCTATTCACCCGCGCAACAAAGTCTTCTAAATTCAAATCGATGTCTTCCATCGTGCTGTTCAATTTAGCGGCGTAGTAATAGCGCAAATACTCAGGATTTTTAATGTGATCTAAATAGCTACGCGCAGTGATAAACGTACCGCGCGATTTACTCATTTTTTCGCCATTTACAGTTAAAAAACCGTGTGCAAAAATTTGTGTAGGTGTGCGATAACCACTGTATTCAAGGGTTGCAGGCCAAAATAGCGCATGAAAATACAGAATATCTTTGCCAATAAAATGGTAAAGCTCAGTTTTAGGGTTTGTACCTTCATTTCCTTCGCGTTGCCAATATTCGTCGAAATTAAGTTCTTCACCCTCTCCCTGCCCCTCTCCCCTCAAGGGAGAGGGAATTAAATTTGTGTCATGCCCAGCATTTACTCCCTCGCCCCTTGTGGGAGAGGGCTGGGGAGAGGGGTTGTCACACAAGTGCTTGAAGCTCGCCATATAACCAATTGGCGCATCTAGCCACACATAAAAATACTTGCCTGGCGCATCGGGGATTTCAAAGCCAAAATACGGCGCATCGCGTGAAATATCCCAATCGTTCAGGCCATTTTCGAACCACTCGCCCATTTTGTTGGCGGCTTCGCCCTGCAAAGTGCCTGAACGGGTCCAAGCTTTTAAAAAGTCTTCGCATTCCGAAAGTTTAAAGAAATAATGCTCTGTTTCTTTGCGGATTGGCGCTGCGCCAGAAACGGCTGAATACGCATTAATTAGCTCAGTTGGATTGTAGGTTGCACCGCATACTTCGCAGTTATCACCATATTGATCTTTGGCGTGGCATTTCGGGCATTCGCCTTTAATAAAGCGGTCTGGCAAAAACATGTTTTTAACAGGGTCGTAAAACTGTTCGATAGTTTTAGTGGCAATTTTGCCGTTAGCTTTGAGTTTTCTGTAAATTGTTTGCGAAAGTACTTTATTCTCTTCCGAATTGGTCGAGTAGTAATTATCAAACTCAACCAAAAACTCTGCAAAGTCTGCGCTGTGTTCCTTGTGCACCGCTTCAATCAAGGCTTCTGGCTTAATGCCTTCTTTTTCTGCACGCAGCATAATTGGCGTGCCATGCGTATCATCCGCACACACATAATGTACGGTATGCCCCTGCATTTTTTGAAAACGCACCCAAATATCGGTTTGAATATACTCGACCAAATGCCCTAAATGGATGCTGCCGTTGGCGTATGGGAGTGCGGAAGTAACGAGGATTTTGCGAGCTGGAGATGACATGCGGTAAATGAACCTGTATTGAGCTAAAACGCTATTTTAGCAAATTAAGCAAGCTTTCGCTTTAAGCATTCGCGCTTTAAGCATTCGCATCAGTTAAAATAAGCTTTTCTCATTAAAGCATTCATTATCATGGCAATCAGCGAATTACTCATCCAAAGTGCTTTAAAACTTTGCGTAGACCCGAATACGGGTAAAGATTTTATCACCAGCAAATCGGCCAAGAATATCCAAATTAACGGCAGTAATGTGAGTCTAGATATTGCGTTGGGCTATCCTGCCAATAGCGTGATGAATGACGTGAAAAACTTGGTTGCGCAGCATCTTAAAACGGTTGATGGCGTGGGTGATGTCACGGTGAACATTGGTAGCCGCATCGTCGCACACAAAGCACAGCAAGGCGTTAACCTGCTACCCAACGTTAAAAATGTAATTGCGGTTGCTTCTGGCAAAGGCGGCGTAGGTAAATCAACCACTTCGGTCAATTTAGCGCTCGCACTAGCGGCAGAAGGCGCAACTGTGGGCTTGCTAGATGCCGATATTTACGGCCCCAGCCAACCACAAATGCTCGGCATTAGCGGTCGCCCAGAAAGCATGGATGGCAAAAGTATGGAGCCAATGGTTGCGCATGGCATTCAAACCATGAGCATAGGCTTTTTGGTGGACATGAACACGCCCATGGTATGGCGCGGCCCAATGGTAACAGGTGCGCTAGAACAGTTATTGCGTGATACCAAATGGAAAGATTTAGATTATTTAGTGATTGATTTGCCACCAGGCACGGGTGACATTCAACTGACGTTGGCGCAAAAAATCCCAGTTACTGGTGCAATTATTGTCACTACACCGCAAGATATTGCCTTGCTGGATGCGCGCAAAGGCTTGAAAATGTTTGAGAAAGTCGGCATCCCGATTTTGGGCATTGTCGAAAACATGAGCACGCACATATGCAGCAATTGCGGATATGAGGAACATATATTTGGCGCGGGCGGTGGCCAAAAAATGTGTGATGATTACAGCGTAGATTTACTTGGCAGCTTGCCGCTAGACATGAGCATTCGCGTGCTGACTGACGGCGGTAAGCCATCAGTCATTGCTGAACCTGATTCTAAAATTTCGGCTATTTATAAAGAAATTGCACGTAAGGCAGCGATTAAAATCGCCAATGCCAGCTTAGACCACAGCAGTAAATTTCCAAATATTGTGATTCAAAATACTTAAAAATGGCATCTGATGCAAGTTTTGTTGAATTTGTCGTTGACCAAATTATTGGTGTGGGCAACATTGAAGCTAAAAAAATGTTTGGCGAATATGCAGTTTATTGCAACGGAAAAGTAGTCGCCTTAATATGCGACAACCAACTGTTTATTAAGCCCACCGCCACTGGCAGAGCATCTATTGGTAACGTGGTTGAAGCGCCTGCTTACCATGGCGCAAAACCAGCCTTTTTGATTGAAGAAGGCTTGGATGATGGCGCTTGGCTAAGCAAGCTCATCAAAATAACGGCGAATGAACTGCCAATGCCCAAACCTAAAAAACCTAAGAAATCTAAATGACTCAGAAAAAACACCACGCCGCTGAAAAGCTCATGGATACTGCCTATGAAGCCATGGATGAGCGCACGCAGAAAGTCGCGCGGCACATTACCGAACGCAGGCATATCTCCAAAAACACCAGTTTAGCGCAAGACGATACCAAAACTTTTGGTCAGCAGGCGGCCGATGCAGTGGCGAAATTTGGTGGCTCTTGGGCATTTATTATTTTATTTGGCGTAGTGCTGGTGTGCTGGGTGGTTTTGAATTCGTACATTTTGGTCAATTACAACAAAGCATTTGACCCTTATCCGTATATTTTGCTTAATTTATTTTTATCAATGTTGGCATCGATCCAAGCGCCGATTATTTTAATGTCGCAGAACCGCCAAGCCGAGGTTGACCGTATTAATGCCGAGCACGATTACGAAGTGAATTTAAAAGCCGAGCTGGAAATTATGCTGCTACACGAAAAAGTGGATTTGCTGCGCGAAGTGCAATGGACGGAACTATTAGAAATTCAAAAACAACAATTGCAATTATTAAGTGATTTAATCAATAAAAAGCAAGCCCAATAAAAAAACCGCTATTTCTACAAGCCGCTCAGTAAAGGTGTTGATAAATAGAATGGATAAGCTTAATCGCCTTTGATTAAGAGCAGTCCTAGATAACACCTAAAAGATTATCCAAGCCAGAATGTTGTGTGCCAATAAAGTCTATATCTTAGTCCGCTTTTTTAAGCAAAATTGATAGTGACAAACGGCACGAACACTCTCTGGGATGACCGCCTCCTTGCGTAAGGCTGTCGCCAATTTCAACGATTTATATTTGCTTACCTAAACACACATTTTTTGCAAATGCATTGCCATAAAAAAGCTACAAACTTAATAACAGAAATAACGTAACTTTACTCACCCCAGCAAACTCCCACCTATCGCCCAATCTTCCATTTTAACCTCTTCAAACACAATATAGGTATAGCTAGGTGGTTTATGTGTATGCTTTTGCAAGGTTTCGGTGATTTCTTTAGCGATTAGTTTTTTTTGTTCTTTGGTAACACTTCCTGCAAGTTTAACGTTTACAAATGGCATTTTAGTTCTCCTTTGTGATTAAAACTAGACCATGAAATTTAGGCCATTAAATCCAGACCAATAAATATAGTACAGCTTGTTTTGTGTTGCCAATAGCAGTATTTTTCGCAAATAGTAAAATGCGCTGCGGATTGTTATATTAAGGCATTGTGGCACTTAAAAACAATGCTTTGGAAGCCAATATCCATGCGGGTTTCGCGCATGAATAACCAGCTTAAGCTGGTATATTCTGCGGTGACGACCCTTGCGGTTGAAGGCTTGCTTAAATTAGTCATTTTAGCGTATTCCAAATGTCTTTTATTAGTTTTAACGTAACCACAAGAATGAGTAGCGAAATAAAAATGGAAAGTATCGAATCGATTGGCAACCAGCCTGTGAAATAAATGATCGCGCCCGCTGCCAGCGCAGCAACTGAACCTAACAAATCGCTCATGACATGTAAAAAAGCTGCGCGTTTATTATGATTGTTGGTGCCATGATCGTCATCATGCAATTGTTTTGCCACGATAATATTCACAATTAAGCCAAGGAACGCTATCAACATCACATAGCCACCAGTCACAATTTGGGGCGTTTTAAGGCGCACAATCGCCTCCACAACAATATAAATCACCACGACAAGCATCAACACAGCGTTGATGATAGATGCCACAATTTCAATATGGCTTTGCCCACTGGCGTGTTTTTTACTTTTGGTTGAGTAATGCGATGCAAACCAAGCCAAACCAAGCGCGAACACATCTGAGAACATGTGCCAAGCGTCACCTAGCAAAGCTAAAGAGTTCGTCCAAACACCGCCGATGAGCTCAACTACTGCAAAAATAAGTATCAGAAAAAAAGGGATTGCAAATGCATTAGTCTGGTGTGATTTATGGCTATGTGGCTGGTGACTATGTGCCTCGTGATGATGAGAATCATGGTCTTGACGCTGCTTTTGATGGCTATCGCTCATAACCATGATGCTAGCGGCTATGCATCATAAAGACAATAAAAAAGCACTCAAATGAGTGCTTTTTTCAACGCAAAGTTTATAGCGCTATTATTGCACTTTTTGTTTACGTTTTTCACGCATGTTACGCATTTTATCTTTCTGTGCTAGCTTTTCAGATGCATCAATAAAGCCGTCACCATTGCTATCCATTTTTTTAAATTGGCGCTCATGTGCTTTTTCTTTAGATGCGCGATACTCCTCATAACTCACTTTACTATCACCATCGGTATCCAGCTTCATCTTGTTTTCTGCAAAAACCAAAGGCGTGCTTATTAACAAGCCTGCTGCAAGTAACATTCTGATTTTATTTAACATTTTATTTTCCTTTTTATTAAGTTAATTGAACATCTACAACATAAGCCGCAATGATTTATAGGCATCGCGACTAAGGCTATAATACACCCATGCCTATTTATTGCTATGTTGCCAACTTTTTACAATGTTAAGTTACCGTCACGCCTTTCATGCAGGCAACCATGCTGATGTTTTGAAACACACTATTTTTAGCCTTGTGCTGGATTATTTCAACCAAAAAGACAAGCCATATTGGGTGACTGATACGCATGCGGGTGCAGGCATGTATGCATTAAAAAGTGAGTTTTCACAAAAAAATGCTGAGTTTGAATCAGGCATTGCGCGCTTAGTACAAGCGCAAAATTTGCCTGAATCACTCACCAAATTTGTGTCTGTTATACAATCTTTTAACGCAAGCAAACAACTAGACATTTATCCTGGCTCACCTAAAATTGCCGAGCATTTTCTACGCGCGGATGACAAGTTGCGTTTATTTGAACTACACCCAAGTGATTGCAAAATTCTATTAGAAAATTTTTCTGGCCAACATTCACAAAACAATAAGCTCCGTCAAACCAAAATTGAAATGCAAGATGGCTTTAATGGCATTAAAGCTTGCTTGCCGCCGCCCACCAAACGTGCGGTAATATTAATTGACCCGCCTTACGAACTTAAAGATGATTACTTACGCGTGGTAGATTGCATTGAAGACAGCTTAAAACGCTTTGCCACAGGCACTTATTTAATTTGGTACCCACTACTACAACGCCCAGAACCATTACAAATGGTTGAGGCACTCAAAAAATGTCAGCCCAATAATTGGCTAGATGTCACATTAAGTATTCAAACACCAAGTACCGAGGGTTATGGCATGCATGGAAGTGGCATTTTTGTGATTAACCCGCCTTGGACTTTAGCGAAATTACTAACTGAAACCATGCCGATTCTGCGTGATTTATTGGCGCATGATGATGCGGCCAACTTTACGCTCACGCACAATATCAGTTAATATACGGCTTCCAAACTATTGAGAACATTATGCAAATACCCACCAAGTCAGAATATAAACAAACCAATATTATGAGTAATGTTTTATTTGGTAGCCGCTGGCTACAATTACCGCTTTATTTGGGTTTAATTGTTGCGCAGGCCGTATATGTTTACTTTTTTGGCGTGGAACTTGTTCACTTAGTTGGCAAGACTGCTGTGCTAAAAGAGGCAGATATCATGTTGATTGTATTGGGTTTAATTGATGTGGTGATGATTTCAAACTTGCTGATAATGGTGATTGTAGGTGGTTACGAAACCTTTGTTTCTCGCCTTAACTTAGAAGGCCACCCCGATGAACCTGATTGGTTGTCGCATGTGAATGCCAACTTACTGAAAGTTAAATTGGCTACTGCCATTATCGGCATTTCATCGATTCATCTACTAAAAACTTTTATTAATGCCGAAAATTTGACTGATAAAGTGATGATGTGGCAAACCATCATTCACATGACATTTGTATTCTCAGCAATTTCTATTGCTTATATCGATAAGCTGATGTCACACAATGATGCTAAACATTAATAACTCTGCATAATTTGGTGAGGGGCGGCTAGCCCCTCTTTAGAGTTGAAATTACTCACCGTAAATTTATGCACCGCGATGGTTTTTTCATTTTCAGTTTTAACTACCACGCGCCAATCACCAATTACTGGATTGCTTCTGTAGGTATAGCCTCTAAAGCCGTTAAAACGGCCGCCACTCACGGTAAAACTTGCACGAGATTGTAAAACCCAGCCTTGTTTAGTATGCAGTTGCCAGTCGTGAAACAGCTTGGTTTTTAAGCCTGCTGGCGCAAAAATAGTCGAAAAGCAATAAATACGCTGCCCACTTTGCACCTCTAAATCATCGCTGGTTTTGCGCCAAAACACCCACCAAGCAGATTTTTGCTGGCTTAACTGGTACTTTCCATTCACTTTTTCTATCGCATAAGCCATGGCAATATCGCGTTTGACTAGGGGCACCGGCGGAATCATATCCACTGCGTAAGCCAGCATGAGCAAACCCGCAATCACCGAAACTGGCCAGATGCTGCCTAAGTGATTGGGTGTTTTTGTGTACAACCAATAAGCAAGCATGGCCCCTAATAGCGTGCTTAAGTAAAACCAAATGCTGAGTACGCTACCCAGCAAAAACGGCAGGGCAAAGTTAAATAGAAGCATGGCGCATAAACCAAACAATGCCCAGCTAATGGTAAATCGCCTGTATTGATCTTCTAAAAACTCGTTAGCGACCAGTAGGCTAGCTAAAAACAAGGACATTAGCCATGCCAGCCAGTGGCTAGAACTTTTAAAGTACAAAATAAAAAGTGCGCTTAACAGACTGCCAAATAAAAATTGCAGCAAAAAATATGGCCAACGGGAAGTGACGATTGCATACAAGCGGGAAGGTAGTTTGGCTTCATCAGCTAAAATAAAGCTTGGGCGACTTGTGACAAAAAGAATCAAGCCAGCACCCAATAAATAGCCTGCAAAAATGATTAAGTCAGATGCCGCTACGTCTCGACCGATAGTCAGCGCGTCCCAAATGAAGCCAGCAAAAAAGAAAACCGCTGGCAGATAGCTGGCCACACTTTTTAATGTGCTTTTTGATACTTGTTTAACGCTTTCTAACAAGTGAACAGCAACTTAAATAGTGACTTAAGCTGCAACTTCAGCAATTGGAATCACTTTTTTGCCACTACTCAACGTATCAAGCGCCGCTTTGTATTCCGTCATTTGATTAAAATTAAGGTATTTGTAAATCTCTGCTGTATTCGCCAACTTATTACCCACGGTTTCTAAGTATTCTACATGCGTTGGCATGCGTCCAAGCTTGGCGCACACCGCCGCCAACTCGGCAGAACCCAAGTAAACACGTGCGTCCTTACCCATGCGGTTATCAAAGTTGCGGGTGCTGGTGCTAAACACTGTTGCTTTATCGGCCACACGCGCTTGATTGCCCATGCACAATGAGCAACCTGGCACCTCGGTACGCGCGCCTGCCACGCCAAACACAGAATACACACCTTCATCGCGCAATTGCGCTTCATCCATGCGGGTTGGTGGGGCAATCCATAAACGGGTTGGAATATTGCCCATGCCATCCAACACTTTAGCCGCAGCACGATAATGGCCGATATTGGTCATGCAACTACCAATAAACACCTCGTCAATTTTGTCGCCCACTACGGCTGATAGGGTTTTGATATCGTCTGGGTCATTCGGGCAAGCCACAAGCGGCTCTTTGATAGTGCTTAAATCAATTTCAATCACATGTGCGTACTCAGCATCTGCATCAGGCTTGAGCAATTCTGGCTTTTTGAGCCACGCCTGCATGCTTTCTATACGGCGTTGTAAGGTGCGTGCATCTTCGTAGCCGTTTTCTATCATGCTTTGCATCAGCACAATATTAGAGTTTAAAAACTCAATCACGGGCGCTTCATTCAACAACACAGTACAACCATTAGCAGAGCGTTCAGCCGACGCATCAGCAAACTCAAAAGCTTGCTCGACTTTCAAATCTGGCAAGCCTTCAATTTCTAAAATACGGCCGTTAAACACGTTTTTCTTACCTGTTTTTCCAACCGTTAATGTACCTTCTTGAATCGCTGCGTATGGAATCGCATTCACCAAATCACGCAAGGTAATACCGGGCTGCATTTCACCTTTAAAACGCACCAACACTGATTCTGGCATATCCAAAGGCATCGCGCCTGTAGCGGCGGCAAATGCCACCAACCCTGAACCTGCTGGGAAAGAAATACCAATCGGAAAGCGCGTATGAGAATCGCCGCCCGTACCAACAGTATCAGGCAAAATCAAACGGTTTAACCATGAATGGATCACACCATCACCTGGGCGCAAACTCACGCCACCGCGACTAGACATAAACTCTGGCAGTGTATGTTGCAATTTAATATCCACAGGTTTTGGATAAGCGGCTGTGTGGCAGAAGCTTTGCATGACTAAATCACTGCTAAAACCTAAGCAAGCCAATTCTTTTAACTCATCGCGCGTCATGCCGCCCGTGGTGTCTTGTGAGCCTACTGTGGTCGCTTTAGGCTCACAATAGGTTCCTGGACGTACGCCCTTCACGCCACAAGCTTTACCCACCATTTTTTGCGCTAAGGTAAACCCTTTATTCGAAACTGTTGCAGGTGTCGCCGTAATGAATGCTGTCGTTTCAGGTAGTTCCAAAGCTTTACGCGCATTAGTAGTCAGGCCACGGCCAATAATAAGTGGAATACGCCCACCAGCACGCACCTCATCTGGCATGGTAATTGGGCTTAAATCAAAGGTAGAAATCACTTCTCCTGCTTCAGACAGCACTTTACCCGCAAACGGTTGAATGATAATCACATCACCAGTTTGCATTTTTGATACATCACATTGAATCGGCAAGGCGCCAGAGTCTTCTGCAGTATTAAAGAAAATTGGTGCGATTTTACTGCCTAACACCACACCACCAGTGCGTTTATTAGGAATGTTTGAAATATCATTACCCATAAACCATTGCACAGAGTTAATCGCCGATTTGCGTGATGAACCTGTACCGACCACATCACCTACATAGGCCAATGGCAAGCCTTTTTGTTTTAAGGTATCAATTAACTTGAGGCCATCGGGCATTTTATTCACCAACATGGCCTTGGCATGCAAGGGAATGTCCGGACGACTCCATGCTTCTTGCGCAGGACTTAGGTCATCGGTATTCGTTTCGCCATCTACCTTAAACACGACCATTTTAATTTCTTTAGCCAACACTGGTTTGCTAGTAAACCATTCCGCATTGGCCCAAGACTCCATCAATTTCTTAGCGTGCGTATTACCCGCTTTCATTTTTGCTTCTACATCATGAAAGCTATCAAACATGAGGATAGTGCTACTTAATGCGGTCACTGCATGCGCAGCCATCGGCGTGTCTAGTAAGTCAACCAGCGCCAGTACGTTGTATCCACCCAGCATGGTCCCTAGCAATTGCACTGCTTTCTCAGCTGAAACGAGGGGCGATTTGGTTGCGCCTTTAGCAATATCAGCAAGAAAAGCCGCTTTCACATAAGCAGCTTGATCAACGCCTGCAGGGGTGCGATTTTCTAGCAAATCTAACAACAATGTTTCTTGTCCTGCTGGCGGTGCTTTTAATAGCTCAACCAGTGAGGCCACTTGCTCCGCGCTTAATGGCAATGGTGGGAGTTCTTGTGCAGCACGTTCTGCTACGTGTGTTTGATACGCTTTTAACATAGTGATTTAAGGCTCAATTAATAAATAACAAAGTTACAAAAAAATTACAGAGAAATACAGACTAGCCGAAAATGTCGCGTCAGTTCACATACTTAAAACGCTCACAATTTAAACTAGTTCTTGCTATCCTAGTTTTTACTATCTGAATAAAACTCTTTTGCAAACGGAACAGGGCAGCCAGCGCCTAAAGACCTCACTTCCCATCTATCCAGCACGGCTTTTTGGTAATCTTTACCATGCTTCAGCGCTAAAAAAGCACGAACTTCCGTCACATCTGCAAAGCCGTTTTTATCTGCATCCATAGCCAGCACGTTGTCTTCAACTGTTGGGCCTGCATACCTACCATCTTTATCGGTGAGATAGCCCAAAATATCTTCTGCACTAGCCGCTGTGGCTACAAGTAGCAAACAAACCAAAGCGATAGCTTTCACATTTTTCATTCAACAATTATGACTGAAATTAGAACAGAAAGTGCAATCTACTCTACAAATCAAGACACAGCATGAATTTCAATGATTTGATGTTGTGCTAGCTTTGCTTCCCCTATTTTTTCTTTCCAAAGCGCAGGCCCAGTTTTATGTACCGATTCACCTGTCGCACTTACGGCGACAGTTACGGGCATGTCTACCACCTCAAACTCATAAATCGCTTCCATGCCTAAATCTTTAAACGCAATGACGCGAGATTTTTTAATGGCTTTACTCACCAAATACGCCGCACCACCCACTGCCATCAAATAGACCGATTTGTGTTTTGCAATCACTGCTAGTGCTTCATCACCACGCTCAGCTTTACCGATCGAACCTAACAAACCAGTGTTCAACATCATCTCCGTGTAATCATCCATCCGCGTTGCCGTGGTGGGGCCTGCAGGCCCTACCGCCTCATCGCGCACCGCATCCACAGGGCCAACGTAATAAATAAACTTATTACTAAAGTCTACGGGCAACTCCTCGCCTTTTGCTAACATGTTAGCGATGCGCTTATGTGCTGCATCGCGCCCAGTTAACATTTTACCGCTCAATAATAATGTTTCGCCCGCTTGCCAAGTGCTCGTTTCTGCCTTGGTCACTGTGTCTAAATTCACCCGTTTAGCCTGTCCACTTGGCGCCCAATGCACATCTGGGTAGCTACTTAAATCTGGCGGCGTGAGCTCTGCTACGCCTGTGCCATCCAACTCAAAATGCACATGTCGCGTTGCGGCACAATTGGGAATAATCGCTACTGGCAAGCTTGCTGCATGCGTTGGATAATCCAAAATTTTCACATCCAAAACTGTCGCAAGACCGCCTAACCCTTGCGCACCAATACCCAAATTATTTACTTTTTCAAAAATTTCTAAACGCAATTCTTCTAACCTATTTTGTGCGCCTCTTAATTTAAGTTCATGCATATCAATGGGCGCCATCAGTGATTCTTTCGCCAGCAAGACAGCCTTTTCTGCACTGCCGCCTATACCAATGCCTAACATGCCTGGAGGGCACCAGCCTGCACCCATTTGGGGCACAACGTCCAATATCCAATCCACAATGCTGTCATTTGGATTCAACATCGCAAGCATGGCCTTATTCTCTGAGCCACCGCCTTTTGCTGCAATGCTGACCTCAACTTTATCGCCTGCAACTAGTGAAACATGCACCACAGCGGGCGTGTTATCTCTAGTATTGGTACGCTTTCCAGCTGGGTCGGTCACTATAGAAGGGCGTAACTTATTCTCTGGTAGCAAGTACGCGCGGCGTACGCCTTCATTCACCATTTGCTCAACATCTAAAGCCGCATCTTCTGGTGCACTGAGCCAATTAACTTCCATGCCTACTTTTACAAAAGCAACAACAATGCCAGTATCCTGACAAATCGGGCGCTTGCCTTCTGCACACATTCTAGAGTTAGTTAGAATCTGTGCGATTGCGTCTTTAGCGGCAGGTGATTGCTCTAGCTTGTATGCCTCGCCCAAGGCCTGAATATAATCCGCAGGGTGGTAATAAGAGATATATTGCAATGCATCTGCAATACTTTGAATGAAATCTGATTTTTTTATCGTGACCATCTTAAAATAGCGCTCATCTTGAGGATTTTGCAGTCGCAATGCTCGGATTAATGTCTTTACGCAAGATTTTACCATTTTTGGTGCGCGGAAAGTCCTTGGCTAAATAAACCGTTTTGGGGCTTTTGTAAGCCGCCAAATGTTGTTTTCCATACGCTAATAAATCATCTGGGCTTGTGTTTGCATCTGGTTTTAAAATCACATAAATGACCACCAGCAATTTATCTTTTTCAATTTCCTCACCGACAGCTGCACAATCGGCGACATCAGGGTGGCCTTTATACACACGTTCGATTTCGTAAGGCGATACACGATAACCAAAGCTTTTGATAATGTCATCTTTACGGCCTAAAAACCAAATATAGCCATCTGCATCGTATTTAGCGTAATCTCCCGTGAAAAAGTAGTTATCATGCTTGTATTTTGCAGTTTCTTCATCCAAGTTCCAGTAACGCAAAAATACGCCTGGGTCATCTAGTGGCACACTAATCATGCCCTCTTCACCTGTTACAACTTCTTCAAGTGTTTCCGGGTTAAGTAGTTTGATATGGTGGCCAGGTTGCGGAAAACCAGCTGAGCCAGGACGTATAGAGCGGAATTGACTTTGGCTTAAATAATAAGAAAACTCACTCATACCCACTGCTTCATAAATATCTAGACCGAACCGCGCCTTCCACTGACTCAATACTTCATCTGACAAATGTTCACCCGCGCTCATGTAATGACGCAGGCTCGAAATATCAGTTTGAGTCGCTTCTGTTTTTTGCAAAATTTGGCGATAAATGGTTGGCACGCCAATAAAAATAGTGGCCTGATGTTTTTGAATAAGGCTTAACCACACCTGCGCGTCATTTTTACCTTCGTGCACAATCACTGTTTTGCCTAAATACAGCGGATCCATCAAACCAGAACCCAACACGTAGGTCCAATTAAATTTGCCAGAATGCATGATACGGTCATTCAAACTATCGTCATAATTAAACCAATACTGGGCAGCAGGCTGGCGACCAAGCAGGGCACGGTGCGCGTGCAATACACCCTTTGGGTAACCTGTTGTACCACTGGTATAAACTAAGTAAGCAGGATCATCTGCCTTTGTTTTATATGACGCATCACATTTTTGGGTGACGCTTAAAGCGCTGTCTAAACCCAATACATTTAAGCAACCATGTGGTTGTGTATGCGCGGCTTGCGTTAGCAGTATGTGTGACAAGTTAGGCATGTCTGGCATGCCTGCAACCAATTGCTCTTCCATATTGACCCATGCTTTTTGATCAGTCACTAAGACTGTAGCGCCTGAGTCTTTTGCTAAATAAGCAACTTCTTCTGCAGTGAGTAAAGTAGAAGTCGGTACAGAAATCGCCCCCATTTTCATCGCGCCTAAAAATGCAATTGGGTAGTCTAAGCTATTGGGTAAGCGAATCAGAACACGGTCGCCGACTTTTACTCTTAAATTGCGTAATAATTGTGCAAACTGGTCCGTTTTGCGTGCCAACTCGGTAAAGGTAATTTGTGCTGTACCTAGTACGTCATCCTCAACAATCATGGCGATATTATTGGCTAGCGGCGTGTTCAAATGTTGGTCGCTACAGGCCACGCCAATATTAAAATGTGATGGAATATTCCATTGCCATTCTGGGAAATTTTCAAATTTACTCATAAATCACTTCCAAAAATTCAGAATTCCGGGATGAAGCGCAAGGCGTACAGCGCGCAGAAAGCGGAATGTACACAAAGTACATGAGCATTTTGAGCACTGCACAACATAGCGATTCGCCTGAAAAATGGATTTTCATAGAAGCACCCCGTATGGCCAGTTTTGGCGTACCACCTGCTCTGGCAACTGCTCCAACACATGTATCGCAAAATCAATATCGCTTGATTTAAGTGCGCGCAGGGCATGCGCACGTAGCAATGTTTGCAGCGCTTTACCAAACATGGGTGGGTCTAGCATCTCGCCTTCAAACTTAATCGCACCGCCATGCAATGCGTCAGCCTCTATGGCAGCTTTTAAAATCGCCACTTTTTGCGCGACATCGGTGGGCGAAGGCGTATAAGCCGTTTTGCACAAATGAATATGGCTAGGGTGTATCACTTGCTTGCCAGTCAAGCCCATGGCCGCTTCTTGGCAAGCATGTTTATAAACTGTGCGTGACTCATTATCACCATGTAAATCCAACCAGCGACGTACATCGTGCGGCTCTAAAAACTTCTCTGGCATGATATTTTCACCGATGAGCGTTTCAACACCACCAATCACGCCTTTACCCGCAATACGCGCCTCGAACATGAGTTGATTCATGTAAAACTGCAATTCTTCTATCCAGCCCTCGGGCGTAATGTGAATACCCATTGCTTTTGAAAAATCATGAATACCAAATACAACGTGCTTAACCGTGTTGTATTGCATAATTTCTGGCGCGATTTTAAGCGATTTTGGATGCTCTATAATCGGTTGAATGGTGATGTGCGGGTTTACGCTCAATAACAAGCTAGATAAATCTCTCACTTCTGGCGCGCCGTAGACTTCACCTGCCTTAGCCAGCATGACGACGTCGATATAGTCACCCATTTCTCGCACCAACTGCATATCAAGCTCGTATTCATCGGTACGAAAAGAATTACAGCGAATCGCGACTGTCACGCGCTCATTCACTTTGCGTAACAACGGAAGTTCTTGACGCAGCAAATCGCGGCTCATGACCTTTTGACGGCAACCATCTTCCAAGTCAAAAATAAGCGTATGCGCAATGGTGTTATGCGCATGTTTTTTCATGCGCGCACTGGCCTGTGTCATGTCTTCGTAAATACCCAAACTAGGGGCATACTTTACTGGCGGATAATATAACTGTATACCTGGCCAGTAATCGCCTAAGTTAGTTTTTTTAATTATTTCATCACTCATCATTTAGCCTTTTTATGTGCCCTGCAGCCCAACATCTATGCGGCTGACAGAGCATGCAATTTATCCATTACAGATTGTTGTGCACCATCTTTTAAGTGTAAATTTTTGAACTGCAAAGTGTTCCAAAGCTCGTTATCTTGCATCGCTAACAAAGCATCGAAAGCGTGCAATTCATCTAAAGTGAGCGCGTAAAAGTATTGCGCAACAAAGCGCTGCAGCACAATGTCGAGCTCCAGCATACCTCGCCTACAGCGCCACGCAAGTCGCCGCTGTTCTGCATCTTTCATGTTTTCCGCATTAAGCATCAGTATTAACCAACTGTAATACCAAATATTTTTTTAGGTGGTTTACCATTTTTATCAACACCACTATCTTGGTTGTTGCTTTCTTTCGCGCGCTCAATTTTTAAATCTTTAATATTGGCAATGGCTGCGTTGGGGTTCAATTTTTTCGGGCACACTTCAACGCAGTTCATAATATTATGGCATCGATATAAACGGTAAGGGTCTTCTAAGTTTTCCAAACGCTCTTCAGTCGCTTGATCGCGCGAATCCATAATAAAGCGGTTGGCTTGCATCAAGCCTGCAGGGCCAACAAACTTATCAGGGTTCCACCAAAAACTCGGGCATGAAGTCGTGCAAGCACCGCACAAAATACATTCATACATGCCATCTAATTTCGCCCTATCTTCTGGGCTTTGCAAACGCTCAGTTTCGGGTAGCGGGTCGTTGTTAATTAAATACGGTTTTACCGAGTTGTAATGTTCAAAAAACTGCGTCATATCCACCACTAAATCACGTATCACTGGCAAGCCAGGCATGGGGCGCAGCGTAATAGGCTGCTCTAAATCTGCCAGCTTGGTAATGCAAGCCAAGCCATTTTTACCATTAATGTTCATGGCATCGCTACCACATACGCCTTCACGACAAGATTTACGTAAACTCAAAGTATCGTCATGTTCTTTAATGCGAATCAGCGCATCTAACAACATGTGGTCTTCATCTTGTAATTTAATGTCGTAATCCTGCATGTACGGCTTTTTATCCGTGTCTGGGTTGTAACGATAAATAGAAAACTTCATTTGCTTTGCCATGTTAATACACCCGTTTTTTCGGTTCAAACGATTCTACTGTCAAAGGTTTTAAACGCACTGGTTTATAAGTTAACGTATTGTTTTGTTTATAAAAAAGTGAATGTTTTAGCCAAGCTACATCATCGCGCTCACCAAAATCTTCACGTGCATGTGCGCCACGGCTTTCAGTACGGTTATTAGCTGCATGCATGGTCGCAACCGCCGATTCAATCAAGTTATCTAGCTCCAACGCCTCTACGCGCGCGGTATTAAACACTTGGCTTTTATCTTTAATTGTGAGGTGTTGTACACGTTTGGCAACAGCATCAATTTCGCCAACACCTTTAGCTAGCAAATCCGGGAAACGAAACACGCCACAATGCGTTTGCATGGTTTTGCGCATGGCGTCACCTACTTCCGCAACGTTCTCGCCTTGCGCACTCTCTAGGCGTGCAATACGCGCGAGCGTTGCATCGGCCACATTGCTTGGCAATGGCTTATGTGCTTTATTTTGGGCAATCTCTAACACCATTTTGTCACCCGCCGCTTTGCCAAACACCACCAAATCTAACAGTGAATTTGACCCCAAACGATTAGCGCCGTGCACAGAAACGCAAGCGCACTCGCCAACCGCATACAGACCATTCACCGGCTTTTCGCCCTCAAGCACCACCTGCCCGTCCAAGTTGGTTGGAATGCCGCCCATCATATAGTGTGCGGTTGGCACCACGGGAATCGGGTCGTGAATTGGGTCGACATTGGCAAAAGTTTTAGCAATCTCACGAATGCCTGGCAAGCGTTTATTAATAATCTCTTCACCCAAATGGTCTAATTTTAAATAAACCGCATCTTTATTTTTACCCACGCCGCGGCCTTCTTTAATCTCGGTAGCAGATGCGCGCGCAATCACATCACGACTGGCTAAATCTTTTGCATGCGGTGCGTAGCGCTCCATAAAACGCTCGCCTTCACTATTGACCAAATAACCACCTTCACCACGCACGCCTTCGGTAATCAGCACACCTGCGTTGAGTACGCCTGTGGGGTGAAATTGCCAAAACTCCATATCTTGTAGCGGCAAACCAGTACGCGCCGCCATCCCTAGGCCATCACCCGTACAAATAAACGCATTGGTACTGGCTTTAAAAATACGCCCAGCACCGCCAGTCGCCAGCAGAGTCGATTTGGCTTGCATAATATGAATCTCGCCTGTTTCAATTTCCAACGCAATCACACCCAGCACGTCGCCATCTACATTTCGAATTAAATCGAGCGCAAACCACTCCACAAAAAACTGCGTATTGGCTTGGATATTGCGCTGATAAAGCGTGTGTAGCATGGCGTGACCAGTTCTATCTGCCACTGCGCAAGTGCGCGAAATGGGCGTTTCACCAAAATTTTGTGTCATGCCGCCAAAAGGACGTTGAAAGATTTTGCCATTTTCTAAACGGTCAAACGGCATGCCAAAATGCTCCAGCTCAATAATGGCTTTTGCGGCGTTTTTGCACATAAACTCAATCGCATCTTGGTCGCCCAAAAAGTCCGAACCCTTGATGGTATCGTACATGTGCCACAGCCATTTATCCTCAGCCACATTGCCCAGCGCTGCGGCAATACCGCCCTGTGCTGCAACCGTATGTGAGCGTGTTGGAAATACTTTTGAGAGCACTGCCACCTTAACGCCCGCTTGCGCCAACTGCAAAGAAGCGCGCAAACCTGCGCCACCTCCACCTACAATGACTGCATCAAATTGATGTATTTGTAATGCCATGTTTTATAAATTCCACTTAAATATTCAACAAGATAAAACTAATCCAAACCAAATACATCACTAACAAAATATCCACAATAAATTGCAGATTAGCCCGCAGCTTTTTATTAAAAATATAATCTTTAAACACATCACTTACGCCTAACCACGCATGCATAAAAAGACTCATAAAAAAAACAAAAGTCAGCAACTTAAACCAAGCAGGAGCAACAAACGCATGCCAAGCCTCAAAGCCAAATGGTTGCTGAATAGTCACTAAAATAATCAACAGAACAATATAACCCGCCATGATGACCGCGGTTAGGCGTTGCGATAACCATAAGCGCATGCCTGGGTATTTATTAGTCAGTAATTGAATTAGCATATTGTTTTTATTAAAAACCTTACCAAATTACAAAAGCAAAAATTACAACAGAAAAACCGACCAACCACAGCACAACTCGTCCAGAAAAGCGGGCTTTTTGCAAACTTGTCATCCAATGTATGTCTTGCAACAAATGCCGAATACCAGCAACAAAGTGATGAAAAAAAGCCCATGCAAACCCAATAAGCATGAGTTTTATAAACCATGTGTCAAATAAACTTACCAGTTGCGCATAAGTATCTTGCGACTTAAGAGAGTATTGGAAGGTAAGCAAAATAAGCGGCAACATTAAAAAAAGTGCCATGCCAGAAGCTCGATGCAGGATTGATACCACCGCATTAATGGGCAGGCGAATCGTGAATAGATTCAAATTTTTTGGCCGGTTAGCTACTCTTTTTTGTTCCATATAATTCTTTGACTGAATTAATCTTTTGCAGCTTTTGCAACCGCCTCTGAAACCCGCGTTAATAAACGCTTATCAAATGGTTTCGGGATGATATATTCGCGTCCAAACTCAAGCTCGGTCAAATTGTAAGCTTCTAGCACATCCGCAGGCACTGGCTCACGCGCCAACTCGCTTAAAGCATGTGCTGCAGCAATTTTCATTTTCTCAGTAATTTTTGTCGCTTTTGCATCTAGCGCGCCGCGGAACAAATACGGAAAACATAAGGCATTATTCACTTGATTTGGAAAGTCGCTGCGGCCAGTCGCCATTAAAATGTCATCGCGAATCGCATGCGCAACACTTGGTAATACCTCAGGGTCTGGGTTTGCCAATGCAAAAATGATCGGATTTTTTGCCATGCCTTTAATGAGCGTTGCATCCAAGGCATTTTTAGCTGAAACACCAATAAATACATCCGCTTGCGGCATGACATCTGCTAGCGTTTTAGCACTGCTAGGTTTTACGGCCAACTCGCGATTGTTGTCATGCAAATCAGCGCGATTGGTATCTAGCACGCCTGTTCTATCTACCATGGTAATATTAGTTACACCCATTAATTTCAATAACTTAGCACACGAACAGCCAGCTGCACCTGCGCCTAAAAACACAATTTTTGCTGTCGCTATTGTTTTACCTTGTATCTCTAAAGCGTTTAACAAAGCCGCAGCTACAATCACTGCTGTGCCATGCTGATCATCATGAAACACGGGGATATCTAAGCGTCTTTTAAGTTCATTTTCAATATAAAAACAATGCGGTGCGGCAATATCCTCTAAGTTAATGCCGCCAAATGTTGGGGCAATATTCACCACTGTTTGAATAAATTCATCTGGCGTTGCTGCATTCACTTCAATATCAAACACGTCAATCCCAGCAAAGCGTTTAAACAATACCGCTTTGCCTTCCATCACTGGCTTGCTAGCAAGCGCGCCCATATTACCCAAACCTAGCACCGCAGTACCATCAGTAATCACTGCAACCAAGTTACCTTTATTGGTGTATTTATACGCATTTGCAGGGTCAGCATTAATTTCGCGCACAGGCTCAGCGACGCCTGGCGTGTAGGCAAGCGACAAATCATCTTGCGTTGCACAAGGCTTGGATGATTCCACCGACAACTTTCCAGGAATAGGGAATTGGTGATAATCGAGTGCGCGTTTTTTCAAGTCATCCATTTTTGATTATCCTGTTATTCCAATTCACTCATGTAGTGATGATCGTCTGTTAAGCAGAGCCCTAGCCGCCATTCCATAGGTTTATCACCATAGGTATAAGATACGCGCTCTATACTTAATAATGGCGCGCCAACTTTTAGCCCTAATGCTTCAGCAACATCACCGCTTGCCGCAACGGCAGTCAAACGTTCTTCCGCACGTATCATACGAATGCCATATTCCGTTTCATACATGCTGTACATCGAACCTTGATTTTCTTCGACTCTAGTCGCATTCAAGCCTTTAAACGGTGCTGCTGGGATAATAATGTGGTCGTAAATCAATGGTCTACCAGAAAACGTCAGCAGGCGTTTTACATCAATCAGCGCCGCGCTAGCTTTCAATTCTAAAATTTTAGCAAAATGCGCATCTGCTTTGGTTTTGCCACAAGAGATGAGCTCATTCTGCAGCGTTTCCTTTTGCCCGTTTGCCGCTGTGAGCCTTAAAAAACGCAACTTGATGCCTTCTTCATTATGCGTTGCTACAAAAGTGCCTTTGCCTTGCCTTCGAATGAGAATGTTCTCGCCCGCTAAGCTATCAATTGCCTTTCTAACTGTACCTTGACTTACTTTATAGCGCCCAGCCAATTCAATTTCACTGGGAATCATATCGCCAGGACGCCACTCACCACCAATTAAGCTTTGCGTAAGCAAGACTTTAATTTGGTCGTATAGCGGCCTATAGCTAGGTGAGTTAAATGCTTTATCCATCATTATGTTTAACAAAGTAGAAATTTCTAACATTAAGATAATTTAATTAAAACATATCAATAAAAAATAGTCCAGTATTTTATATCTTATATAAGACATAAGATATTTGTTGACATTGTAAGAAACCGCTCTATATAATCGTCAAATTACGTTAAATGACTAAACACAGGTCGCCACTATTTAGGTTTAATTTATGGAACTTCACTTTCGCCCACGTCGATCGATGCTATATGTGCCAGGTTGCAACCTGCACTATTTGGATCGTGCACGCACCTTAGCTGCCGACTCTGTTATTCTTGATTTGGGCGACCCTATATTAGTAGCAGCAAAAGAAGAATCTCGCCAAAACGTTGTGGCTGCTGTTAAACAAGGTGGTTATGGGGCGCGTGAAGTGATTGTGCGCGTGAATAATTTAGATTCTATTTGGGGTCATGATGATATTAAAGCCGTCGCTAATATTGGTGCCGATGCCATTTTGTTTCCAAATATCGAATCTGCTGAGCATGTGCATGCTGCGCTTAAACTATTAGACGAAGCTGGTGGTGGGCATATGCCTATCATGGTGCTGATTGAAAGCCCGATCGCCGTTTTAAATGCCAAAGAAATTGCGGCAGCATCTGAGCGCATTATCTGCATGATGATTGCGACCTCAGATTTAACCTCGCAATTGCACGCACGCGTGACACATGAGCAAAGCGCCATATTAACTGCACTATCTTTGGTGATATTAGCAGCCAGAGCTTATGGACGCTGTGTGGTAGATGGTATTACTAGTGACTTTAAAAATGTACATGCATTTGAATACGCTTGCAGGCTGGGGCGCGACATGGGCTTTGACGGAAAAACATTAGTGCACCCTGGCCAAATCGCTTATAGCAATGATGCTTATACCCCTAAGGCGTCTGAGGTGGCCGATGCGCGGTGCATTATTGCAGCATTAAAAGAGGCTAATAAATCAGGGCTTGGCACGGTGGTAGTGAAAGATAAATTGGTCGAACACCACCATGTAAAAGCCGCACAGCGGTTGTTAAAACTAAGCGAAATGATTGCAGAACTTGAAGAAGAGTTTATATAAATGACAACAACATCCAAAATTATCCCTCAAAAAATTAATAGGGACCGCTTTTTTGAAGACTTCACCTTAAATGAAGTGATTCAACACGCCACACCACGCACCATTACCGCGGGCGATTGTGCCTTATATATTGGGCTTTACGGCAGTCGCGATCCATTGCATTGCAGCGAGCCTTTTGCGCAATCATTGGGTTACAAAACGACGCCTGTCGATGACTTATTAGCGTTTCATATTGCGTTTGGTAAAACCGTCCCCGACATTTCCGTGAATGCAGTGGCTAACTTAGGCTATGCCGATGTGCGTTTTTTACAACCTGTTTTTGTGGGCGACACGCTAAGCACCTCTAGTCAAGTGATTGGTTTAAAACAAAACTCTAATGGAAAAAACGGTGTGGTTTGGGTGCAATCAACTTCCGTTAACCAAAATCAAGAGCCTGTATTGCGCTGGGTGCGTTGGGTCATGGTACATAAAAGCAATATAAATGCACCTGCGCCAGAAACTGTGATTCCAAGTTTACCTAGCCATGTTAGCCCAGAGCAGCTACATGTGCCGCAAAGTCTTGTGGTACACAATGAAATCAAAACAGCAACAGGCGGACAATATTGCTGGGAGGATTATCAAGCAGGTGAGCGTATCAACCATGCAGCAGGCATGACCATTAACGATAGTGATCACAGCTTAGCTACTAGGCTTTATCAAAATAATGCACGCCTACACTTTGATGCACACATGATGCAATCATCAGCCATGGGGGAAAGGTTGGTATACGGCGGCGTGATTATTTCAGCTTGCCGCGCACTCAGTTTTGAGGGTTTAGAAAACGCGCTTAGCATTCTTGCCATTAATGGCGGCACACACGCTAACCCTAGCTTTGCAGGTGATACGATTTATACGATGACGGAAGTGATTGATACGTGGTTACTGCCTAACCGCACGGATATTGGCGCATTGCGCTTGCGTATGGTGGGCTTGAAAAATATTTCATCGGATGAAGTTAACACAATCAAATCAGAACAAGGTTATCACCAAAATGTCGTATTAGATTTAGATTACACCGTGGCAATTCCACGAAGGAAAATTAAATAATGAACTTACAAAAACCACATCCAAAAGATGCCTTATTCGGTGGCGAAAAACCGTTTCCACTGATCCCCGCTTGTGAACACTTTGCAGGCAGTGAAAAGCTTATTTTAAAAGCACTTTCACTGCAAGACAGCAATAATCCAAACGCTGTTGGTGCGGTGTTTGATATTACTTGCGATTGCGAAGATGGCGCAGCAAGCGGTCAAGAGCGTGACCATGCTGAAATGATTGTGCGAGCACTTAACTCTGATGTCAACCAACATAAAATGGCTGGTGCACGCATTCACGATTACACACACCCCGCTTGGAAACAGGATATCGATATTTTGGTAGGCGGTGCTGGCAATCTATTAAGTTACATCACTATTCCAAAATGTACCGATTTTGTACAAGCGTCTGAAATGATTACTTACATTCAAAATACGACCAAGAGGAATAAAATTAGTCGCAAAATTCCAGTGCATATTTTGATAGAAACGCACGGCGCATTGAAACAAGTGCACGATATTGCTAGATTACCCTGGTTGCAAGTGCTGGATTTTGGCTTGATGGATTTTGTAAGTGCACATCATGGTGCGATTCCAGCATCGGCCATGCGCAGCCCTGGCCAATTTGAACACCGTTTATTAGCACGCGCCAAAGCCGAGGTGGTAGCTGCCGCCTTAGCCAATGGCGTGGTGCCAGCGCATAACGTCACGCTAGATTTAAAAAATGTGGAAACCACATTTAGCGACGCTAGCCGCGCGCGCAACGAATTTGGCTTTATGCGTATGTGGAGCATTTACCCGACGCAAATCCAAGCGATTGTTGACGCGATGAAACCAAATTTTGACGAGGTATCTGATGCTGCAAACATCCTCCTTGCCGCTCAACAAGCGGACTGGGGACCAATTCAATATGCTGGCGAATTGCACGACCGCGCTACCTACCGTTATTTTTGGGAGATTTTGCAAAAAGCCAAACTCACAGGCGTAGCAATTTCTGATGAATCTAATAAAGCTTTTTTTAGCTAGATGCCTAAAGAGTAAATAATATGACGAATCCCATGACTGCAGGTGCACGTTTTCGTGCCGCACTAGCTGCCGAAAAGCCACTACAAATTATCGGCGCGATCAACGCTTACCACGCCATGTTAGCCACACAATCTGGCTTCAAAGCCATTTACCTTTCTGGCGGTGGCGTAGCAGCTGGCTCGCTGGGCTTACCCGATTTAGGTATATCTACATTAGAAGATGTATTGATTGATGTGCGCCGCATTACCGACGCCGTCGATACTCCACTCTTAGTCGATATCGACACTGGTTGGGGAGGTGCATTTAATATAGCACGCTCAGTAAAAAGTGTGGCAAAAGCAGGTGCGGCGGCAATACATATCGAAGACCAAGTTTCCGCAAAACGTTGTGGACACCGCCCCAATAAAGCCATTGTCAGCCTAGACGAAATGGTAGACCGCATAAAAGCAGCTGTCGATGCAAAACCCTACGACGACTTTGTAGTCATGGCGCGTACTGATGCTTTAGCTGTTGAAGGCTTGCAATCGGCGATTGACAGGGCATGCGCTTGTGTTGAGGCAGGCGCAGATATGATTTTCCCCGAAGCGATGACTGAACTCAGCATGTACAAACAATTTGTAGATGCGGTAAAAGTGCCCGTATTAGCCAACATTACCGAATTTGGTGCGACACCGTTATTTACCGTGGATGAGTTGGCAAGCGCTGACGTAAGCATGGTGCTATACCCGCTTTCAGCATTCCGCGCCATGAATCAAGCTGCACTTAACGTGTATCAAGCAGTAAAAAAAAATGGCTCACAAAAAAATGTACTTAACTTAATGCAAACACGCATGGAATTGTATGAGCACTTGGGTTACCACACATTCGAGCAAAGGCTAGACAAATTATTCTCAGACGAATTATTCAAGGGAGAAAAGTAGCCATGAGTAAAAGTAACAATCAAACGACTACTCAAGAACCAAAAAAGAAAAAAGGCGTTGCCTTAGCTGGTGTTAATGCGGGTTCGACTGCCATTTGTACGGTTGGTCATACAGGTAACGATTTGCATTATCGTGGTTACGATATTATCGAGCTAGCAAAATATGCAACGTTTGAAGAAGTCGCTTATTTACTGATTCATGGTGAATTGCCAAATAAAACACAATTGAGTACGTATCACGCAAAACTTAAAACCTTACGCGCCTTGCCAGCGGCATTAAAATTAGTGCTCGAACAAATCCCAAAAAACGCACACCCAATGGATGTGATGCGCACTGGCTGTTCTATGCTGGGGACTTTGGAACCTGAAGCGGCAGACCGCAATATAGATGCTGCCAAAGACTTGGGTGACAAATTAATCGCTTGTTTCGGGTCAATTTTATTGTACTGGCATCACTATAGCCATAATGGCAAACGAGTAGAAATTGAAACCGATGATGACAGCGTTGCGGCACATTTTTTACATGTACTGCATGGTAAAAAACCTAGCCAATTGCACATCGATGCGATGAACACCTCACTAGTACTTTATGCGGAGCATGAGTTTAATGCCAGCACATTTACCGCACGCGTGATTGCGGGTACTTTATCTGATATGTATAGCTGCATCACTGGTGCGATTGGTGCATTGCGCGGCCCCAAACATGGTGGCGCAAATGAAGCAGCAATGGGAATCATTGAGCGTTATAGGTCGCCAGAAGCTGCTGAGGCTGACATATTAGCGCGCATGGCGAAAAAAGAAATCATTATTGGCTTTGGTCATCCCGTTTACACGATTGCTGACCCAAGAAATGAATCAATTAAAGCAGTTTCACGTAAATTAAGCGAAGGTAACGGCAATATGACGTTATTTAACGTTTCTTCACGTATAGAAGAAGTGATGTGGCGCGAGAAAAAAATGTTCCCAAATTTAGATTGGTACAGCGCCTCTAGCTACCACATGATGGGTATACCTACAGGCATGTTCACACCGATTTTTGTGATTTCTCGCACTACGGGCTGGGTTGCGCACGTGATTGAACAACGTATAGACAACAAAATTATTCGACCAAATGCAGAATATATTGGGCCAAATAATAGGCCTTTTGTGGAGCTAAACGAACGCTAACTACCGTCATTCCCGTGAAAACGGGAATGACGACCAAAGAAAATTTCGCATCAAATAAAAATTTAGGGATCTTTAAATGTCAGCTCATATTTCAAACGTACGCCCAGCTCCAGACCAAGTGATTGTCGATATTGCCAACTACGTTGCCGATTACGAAATCAAATCTGATGAAGCATTTGACACTGCGCGTAACTGTTTAATGGATACACTTGGTTGCGGCTTTGAAGCGCTAGATTACCCAGCTTGCACTAAACTGCTCGGGCCTGTGATTACTGGCACAGTAGTTCCTAATGGCGCAAAAGTGCCAGGTACAAGTTATCAGTTAGACCCGATTTTAGCTGCTTTTAACATCGGGGCGATGATACGCTGGTTAGACTTTAACGACACTTGGTTAGCGGCAGAATGGGGTCACCCTTCAGATAACTTAGGTGGTATCTTAGCAACAGCAGATTACATTTCACGCAAAAATGTAACCGAAGGCAAAGCAGCGCTTACGATTAAAGACGTGCTCACCGCCATGATTAAAGCACACGAAATTCAAGGTGTATTAGCCCTTGAAAACAGCTTTAACCGCGTAGGTTTAGACCATGTAATATTAGTCAAAATCGCCTCTACCGCCGTTGTAACCAAGCTATTAGGCGGCAATAAAGAAGACATTATTAACGCCGTTTCTAATGCATTTGTAGATGGTCAAAGTTTACGTACGTACCGCCACTCGCCAAATACTGGCTCACGTAAATCTTGGGCAGCTGGCGATGCAACAAGCCGTGCTGTAAGACTTGCTTGGATGACCATGCAAGGTGAAATGGGCTACCCAAGCGCACTCACCGCAAAAACATGGGGGTTTTACGATGTGTTATTTAAAGGCAACCAATTCAGATTTCAACGCGACTACGGCAGTTATGTGATGGAACAAGTGCTGTTCAAAATCTCATTCCCTGCCGAATTCCATGCGCAAACCGCAGTGGAATGTGCCATTCAATTACATGCACAAGTGGGTCGAGAACTACAAACCCTAGAGCAAATCGCACAAATTGAAAAAATCGTCATCACCACGCACGAATCCGCTATTCGTATTATTGATAAAACTGGCCCACTCGACAACCCTGCTGACCGTGACCACTGCATTCAATACATGGCCGCCATTGGTTTACTCAAAGGCAACTTAACCGCGCAAGATTATGAAGATGCAGCCGCAGCAGACCCACGCATTGATGCGATTCGCAGCAAAATGGTCTGTATTGAAAAAGAAGAATACACAACGGATTATCACGACCCAGAAAAACGCTCCATTGCTAACGCCATTCAAGTATTTTTCAAAGACGGCACCAGCTCAGACAATATCGCCGTGGAATACCCCATCGGCCATCGCCGCCGCCGCCGTGGTGAAGGCATCCCAGAATTGGTTAAAAAATTCAAAGTGAATTTAAATAGACGGTTTGATGCAAAAAAACAAGCAGATATTTTGGCGTTATGTTTAGATCAAACAAAACTGGAAACTACACCAGTAAATGTGTTTATAGATATGCTGGTGGTTTAATTGGTAGTTTAATCAGCTGAGCGAGTGGGGAATGATGCTTTTCCTGATTTAACAAATTGAGTAACTTTAGTTAGCCTGCGATGATGTGCCATTAGCAGGCGTGCCGTCTCCTCTTCGTTTTTTGTATGCTTATTCAAATCGTCGAGGCTATTAAAACCTATTCCTTTAGCCAGTTGCTTAGTAAGGGCTTCAGCTGCTTTGGCTTCAGCGAGAGTAAGTTTTAAAGACTGTAATTTAGCTTCTGCTCTTCTTTTGTCTAATTCTATATAAATTTTATGTAACCGTTTATATGCTTCTGCAGCTGCAATTGGGGCACTAAGATAGACAGCTAAAGATTTTGCCAATTGAATTGCAACATCAACGTTTAATATAAGGTCAAGCCAACCTGGAGAAGCGTACTTAATGGAATCAATTTGTGGCAGGTCAGTCTTTTGCACACTTGAGCGAAATATGTCGTAAATACTGACATAACTTAAGCCACTTCTGAGCTCATATTCATCTAATACTTGCTCAATTCTGTACTTAGCAACGTCAACGACATCCGTCTCTAGGCAATAAACAAAAGAGTAATTTTGAAAATATACCCTTGAAAAAATCATTAAATCTTCAAGAGACCATTTACCATCCAGTAAAATTCTATAAGTTTTATTTGACATTAATGCGACCCATATTTTTGTTAAGTGCTTATCTTCAATGTTAATTACTTATATTAAATTAATCATTTTGCACACCCTACGACTAGGGTAAAATAGCGGTTTATCAATTGCCGCTTTGAAAGCTCGAACAATGTCACTTACTACGCTTAATGCGCTCTCCCCACTTGATGGTCGCTATCAACTTAAATTGGATGTTTTACGTCCATTTTTTAGCGAATATGCTCTCATTAAACATCGCGCATGGGTTGAGGTGGAATGGCTGAAATCCTTGGCCGCTGCGAAAGATTTGCAAGAGATTGCATTATTTAGCGTAGCGACGATTAAAGAATTAGATGCCGCGATTACACACTTTTCTGAAGCTGATGCAGCGCAAGTTAAAGCGATTGAAGCGCGCACTAACCACGATGTAAAAGCGCTGGAATACTGGCTCAAAGAAAAGTTCGACGGTAATCCAGAAATTAAAAAAGCCAGTGAGTTTATTCACTTTGCTTGCACGTCAGAAGACATCAATAATTTATCGCATGGCTTGATGCTAAAAAGCGCGCGAGATAAAGTGATGTTGCAGTTTTTGGACAATTTAATTGGTCGCTTAACTGAGCTTGCCAAAGAACTTGCAGACCAACCCATGCTCGCACGTACACATGGCCAAACGGCAAGCCCCACCACTATGGGGAAAGAGCTTGCCAATGTGGTTTATCGTTTAAAGCGCCAACAAAAGCAACTGCAATCTAACGAATTTTTAGGCAAAATCAATGGCGCAGTAGGTAACTTTAATGCGCACTTATCGGCATACCCAAATTTTGATTGGGAGGCCTTTGCCAAGAAGTTTGTAGAAAGCTTAGGGCTCACTTACAACCCGATGACCATACAAATTGAGCCGCACGATTATATGGCGGAGTTGTATGACAACTTAGCGCGCATCAACACGATTTTGATTGATTTAAACCGCGACATATGGGGTTATATCTCGGTTGGTTATTTTAAACAAAAAGTAAAAGCGGGCGAGATTGGCTCATCGACCATGCCACACAAAGTCAACCCGATTGATTTTGAAAATAGTGAAGGCAATTTAGGCATGGCCAATGCGGTATTGCGCCACATGGCAGAAAAACTACCCATCTCACGCTGGCAGCGTGATTTAACTGACTCAACTGTGCTACGCAATATGGGCGTCGGCTTTGGCTACACCTTACTGGGCTATGACTCTTGCTTGCGTGGCCTCAACAAACTCGAAATCAACACAGCTAAATTGGCCGAAGATTTGGACAATAGCTGGGAAGTCTTAGCTGAACCAATCCAAACCGTGATGCGCCGCTATGGCATTGAAAACCCTTACGAGCAGCTTAAAGAGCTGACACGCGGCAAAGGTGGCATTAACAAAGAGTCGTTGCACGTGTTCATTCAAACGCTCAAAATTCCAGCAGATGCCAAAAAACTACTGCTGGAAATGACGCCTGCAAGCTATATTGGCAAAGCAGATGACCTTGCTAAAACCCATGTATAGCAGCATCCCACAATAGAATCCACCAAAATATGATGAACCTACATTTTGTCACGTCATTGCGAGGAATAAAATGACGAAGCAATCCATCATTTTTCTAGATTGCCGCGGTGCGATGCACCTCGCAATGACAAAATAAACTTTTGCAAAGTAATCGACGATGTCCACACAATTTGAAATTCTCATTCTCTACTACTCACAAGGCGGTGCCGTTAAAGAAATGGCGCAACTCATTGCGCGTGGTGTTGAGAGCGTAAGCGGCGCAAAAGCACGCATCCGCACCGTCTCTAAAGTTTCTGCGAATCATGAGGCGACTGAACCTGATGTACCCACTGCTGGCGCACCTTATGTAGAACTGAGTGATTTAGAAGAGTGCGCCGGCATTGCCTTGGGCAGCCCTACACGCTTTGGCAATATGGCAGCACCGATGAAATATTTTTTAGACGGTACTGCTGGTTTGTGGTTAAAAGGCTCGCTTATAGGCAAGCCTGCTGCAGTGTTCACTTCCAGCGGCTCCATGCACGGCGGTAATGAATCCACATTGCTCACAATGATGCTACCGATGATGCACCACGGCATGCTGATTGTGGGATTGCCTTATTCTGAGCCTGAATTGTCTAGCACGCAAAGCGGTGGTACGCCTTACGGAGCAAGCCATATTGGTGGCGCAATGGATGATAAGAAAATCACGGATGATGAGAAGAAACTGTGTATTGCCCTTGGTAAACGCTTAGCTGAGACCGCAATTAAGCTTTCCGCATGACCTTAGTACTTGAAGCACAACAGTTTTTATTCAGCGCACATAAAGGGGTTTTAAGTACTCATTCAGCCAAATTTGATGGCTATCCTTTTGGCTCCGTCGCACCGTTCGTGCTCAACCATCAAGGAATGCCAACTATTCTGATTAGTACGATTGCTGAACACACTAAAAACATTATTCAAAATGCGCATGTATCATTAGTAGTTTTTGAAAACGAAGATGACTTGCAAGCGAATGCGCGCCTAACACTGCTGGCAAAAGCTGAGCAAACCGATAAAAACAATGAGCTAATGCGCGCACGCTACTTACGTTACATTCCGCAAGCTGCACAATATTTTGATATGCATGACTTCAACTTTTATACTTTGTATATCACTCAAGCGCGTTATATTGCGGGCTTTGGCAAAATGGGTTGGATAGAAGGCGAAGCAATGCAATTGCCGAGTAACCCACTATTTGTTGAAGAGCCCAGCATTCTTGCGCACATGAATGCTGATCATGCTGAAAACCTAAAAGCGTATTGCCAACACTTTCACCATGTAAAAACGGATACTGTCACAATGATAGGGATTGATAGTTTAGGTTTTGATGTGCGTACAGATGTTGATACTGTATTGCGCTTTAATTTTGATGCTCCTATTAGCAATGCGCAAGAAGCACGCAGCGCTTTGGTTGCCATAGCAAAGGCGTGTCGAACATGAGTAAAGACGTGTCTAGCATGAATAAAGATAAGGCATCGCACCAACTTCAGCTTGGTGCCATCATCAGCTTAATTGCACTCATTTTTTTATGCTTATTGTGGGAAAGTCTACTTGCTCCACTTAAGTCTGGCGGTTCACTGTTAATTTTAAAAGCGCTGCCGCTGTTATTGCCACTATTTGGCATCCTTAAAGGCAAACGCTACACATACCAATGGGCGAGCATGTTTATCTTGCTCTATTTTACCGAAGGCGTCGTGCGCGCATGGTCTGAACACGGCATACCAGCCTATTTAGCGATAATTGAAGTGGTGCTTTCGCTGATATTTTTCTTCTGTGCAATTTTTTACGCAAAACTTACACGTTTTTACGCAAAACCAAGCCGAAACCCATCGTAATAAGCGGGGCTTCATTTATAATTAGCTGATGAAGACTTTGACTTTTAATCACGTATGAAAATACTTTTAACCAACCACGTATGAAAATACTATTGTCTAATGACGACGGTTACTTTGCGCCCGGCTTAAATGTTTTAGCCAGCCATTTAGCTAAGATTGCCGAAATCACTGTGGTGGCGCCAGAGCGCAATCGCAGCGGCGCGAGTAACTCGCTCACTTTAGATAGACCTTTGAGCGTGCGTAAAGCTGGTAATGGCTTTTTTTATGTCAATGGCACACCGACAGATTGTGTACATTTAGCACTAACTGGCTTAATGACTAGCCCGCCAGATATGGTGATTAGCGGCATTAATGACGGTGCGAACATGGGTGACGATACGATTTATTCTGGTACCGTCGCAGCAGCAATGGAGGGTTATTTGCTAGATATTCCCTCAATTGCGGTTTCTATGTCACAACATGAAGCAACACATTTTGATACGGCAGCACGCATCACAGTAGAGCTAGTTCAGCACTACCTAAAAACTGGCTTTGCAAAACCAACATTACTTAATGTGAATGTGCCTGATCTGCCTTATGACGCATTAAAAGGCAAAGTGATTACTCGCTTAGGTAAGCGCCATAAGGCAGAGCCAGCGATACAACTTAAAACGCCACGCAATGAAACTGTTTACTGGGTTGGCGCTGCAGGCCAACCTAATGATGGCGGAGAAGGCACCGATTTTTACGCAGTGGCGCATCAACAAGTATCCATTTCTCCTATTCAAGTCGACTTAACTAAACACAGTCAGATGGATGAGCTAAAAAATTGGCTAAATAAATAATGATAGAGTTAGATTTATGGCATTAGCAAAACCCACCCAGGCTGGCATAGGCATGACATCCCTACGCACAAGAGATCGCATGTTAACGCGGTTGCGCGAGCAAGGTATAAAAGATGAAGTAGTGTTGCATGCCATGGGTGAGATTCCGCGGCATATATTTGTGGACGAAGCTTTATCGACCCGTGCTTACGAAGATGTGGCTCTGCCGATTGGTTTTGCGCAAACCATTTCGCAACCCTATATTGTGGCGCGCATGACTGAAGTTTTACGTAACGGCAATCAACTTGGCAAAGTGCTAGAAATCGGCACTGGTTGTGGCTACCAAACCGCTATATTATCGCGCGTAGCAAAAGAGGTACTATCGCTAGAACGCATCCGCCCATTGGTCATGAAAGCGCGCGGCCATTTACGCACACTTAAATGCAACAACGTAAAATTAGATCACGCTGACGGTAGCATAGGACTGAGTGAGTTTGCACCGTTCGATGGCATTATCGTCACCGCCGCCGCAAGCCATGTTCCACAAGAGCTGCTTGCGCAACTTGCTGTTGGCGGACGTATGGTTATTCCCATTGGAACCAGCACACAAACTCTGTACTTAATTGAGCGTACTAACCTACCATCTGGAAACGAATACAAACAAACCAAGCTTGAGCCTGTTAAATTTGTGCCTTTGCTGGGGGGCACTAGCGCGTGAAGTTTGCACATAAGATGCGTTTTGTAGTTGGTTTTATAATTTTTTTTCTAGGGGCCTGCGAAAGCAACCCACCTGCACCTGTCATTGTTCGTGCGCCACAAGCCACAAAACCAAAACCACCTATAGCAAACAAACCAAACAGCGTTTCTACAAACAAAGATTGGCGGCCTGATACTCACACCGTTAAAAAAGGTGAAACATTATTTGCGATAGGTTTGGAGTATGGCATCGATTATAAAGAAATCGCCGCCGCAAATAATATCGCGGCACCCTACCCGATACAAATTGGCCAGAAAATCGACTTAACAAGCTTTAAAACCAAATTGCCTGCTGCTGCTAATCCAAACACCAGCCAGCCAGAGGACGACAGTGTTGTTGTAACAGCGATGAAAACTGAGCCTCCAGTCACTGATGCAAAGTCTACGCAAGATGCCAATAAACCCATCATATCAGCTGTTACGCCTATACTCTCTGAACCAAAAGCTACGCGTGAGCCTTATAGCCTAGAAGCCCTGAACAGAACACCAATTAAGCCAGTAGCTTCTAACACAACAGAGATAAAGCCCAACGAAACCAAACCAATCGATACAAAAGCTAGCGATGCTAACCTGCCTGATGATGAGGCTATCACTTGGGCTTGGCCTACACAAGGAAAAGTAACTGCAAGGTTTAATGAAGCCAGCAACAAGGGTATTGATATTGCAGGTACTACAGGCCAAGCGATTAATGCAGCAAGTACGGGTAAAGTAATTTATAGCGGCTCTGATTTGCGGGGCTACGGCAAATTAGTCATTGTTAAACACAATAAAACCTATTTATCAGTTTATGCACACAATAGTAAAATAGTTGTAAAAGAGGGTCAAGTCGTTAGTGCAGGTCAAAAAATTGCAGAAATGGGCAATACTGACAGTAACACTGTTAAACTGCACTTCGAAATTCGGCGTCTGGGTAAATCAGTTGACCCGGCCAAATATTTAAACCAAAATTAGCGCAAATTAAGTCTCAAGGAGATTGTTATGGCTACGCCACAGAAAAAAGATCCTAACAAATATGCTAAGAATGCAGATATTCAAGCAGATACTCCTTTAAAAACCGCACTCTCTGTCGCGGGGATGGGTTTAATGGTAGTGGGTATACTAGGTATTGCATTGGAATTTTTTAAAGATGATGGGTTTATTGGTCGTATTTGGGATTGGCTATGGAAAGACACTTCACACTTGATTGCGATTCCAGTCGTATTTTTTGTACTTTGGCTATTTAACCGCTGGATGACATCTTCTGCTAAAGGTGAAATCAAAAAAGCTGGCAATACCCCCATGTATATCATGATGGCTATTGGCGCTTTTTATCTATTCCGCTTTATTACAACTGGTGGATTTTAAAGCATTAATACCAATAAAAAAGCCGCTTTAGAAGCGGCTTTTTGTTTTAACTAAAATTGGCTGATTAATTCTTTTTTGCCGCTTCTGTCGCGTAATGTTCATGCACCGCTGTCATATCACGCTCACGTGCCCATTTAATAATCGCCTCTAACGCTGGCGCGCCTATTTCGCCAACTTGCGTATGTATGCCTGCTTGGTCACGAATCACTAAAATACCAGGGATTTGCGTCACTTCAAAATAATCACTAATTTCGGGGTCGGCTTCGGTATCCACCATGCCGAACACAATATCAGAATTTGCAACGGCAGCCGCTTCAAATGTCGGCGTAAAGGCCACGCAAGGCTCACACCAAGGTGCCCAAAAATCCACAATTACGAAATTATTATTCTCGATAGTTTGTTTAAAATTTGCTTTAGTAAGCTTAACAACTGCCATGATTTGCCTTAATTTACCATTAATTTTGTGAACGCGTGATTCTAACAGAGCTTGGCCGTTAAGTTAAGCGCTAAAAACACTAAAATAACATGCGCTGCAAGCCAATATTTATGCGGATCTCAGGGCAATGAATTATAAACGAAACCACCTTAAGAATAACGTGAACTCACTATCCGCCATATTTTTTCTTGCTCTGCCGCAAGCGCTTGATCAGTCCAAATTGTCACCGCTGGCTGATTTTTAACATCTCCAGTGAGCGCGTACAGAATCTCAAATTTTTTACGCACCTCTTCACACATATTTAGGCGTTCATAAGCGAACATCGCAAAAAAATGGCATGGAATAAAGTTAGGGACCATGTTGCAGCCTTGTTCGTAGGCGGCAATAGCTTTTTTGTAATCACCCAGCACATAATAACAACTCCCATGTGTCATCTCGTAAAAAACATTGGTAATTGGCGTAAATCGTTTGGCTTTTTCTATATAGTAAAGTGCTTCTTCACCCAATCCAGCAGAAGATAATGCCAGAGAAAGAAATAAGAGCACTTCACTATTATTAGGGTCTAACGATGCGGCTCGACGAGATTGCGCAATGGATTCTTCACGGTTTTTACGCCAAAGCTGCACCCAACCTAAAATTGAAATAGCATAAGATGACTTCGTATCTAGCTCAACGGCGATTTGGGCATGCGAAAGCGCAGCATCTAAAATAGCAGCGTCTAAATTCCAGCGTTGCGACCATGTTAAAGCCAACGACCTTGCCAACCAAGCATGTGCCGCCGCATAGTTAGAGTCTAACACTAATGTTTTTTTGAATAGTACAATTGCTTCATTAACAAATTTTTCCGCATATTTTCTATGCTGCGCAATGCCTTGTAACAAAGCATCGTGCGCTTCAATATTATCAGTGGCTTGAACACCAAAAAACGCGACCTCTGCCCCATCTAGCTTAATTTGTAATACCCTGACGATATTTTGGGTCAGCTCATCTTGCAAGGCAAAAATATCATTCAGCTCGCGATCATAACGGTCAGACCATACTTGACCACCATTGTGCGCATCCACCAATTGCGCAGTAACACGTACATGATTACCCGCATGCTGCACGCTGCCTTCCAACAGATAACGCACGCCTAATTCGACCGCAATTTCTTTAGATGTTTTTGTGGAGCTTTTATATGAAAAAGAAGATTGCCTAGAAATAACAAACAACCCTGACAACCTTGAAAACATAGCAATTAAGCTATCCACCACGCCATCGGCAAAATACTCTTTTGCATTATCCACACCAATATTAACAAACGGTAATATTGCGAGCGAAGGTTTATCCAATATCATGCGCGGCGCATTGTGGGCTTGTGCGCTATTGGCATGTCGCTCTATGGCTGACGGGTTTTGTAGACTGGTTTTCTGAATACTAATTTCTAAGACATAACTGCCTTTAGGGAAATCGATCCGCACATTGTCGCTTTTTCCTAATGTATCGTAATACTCACGCAGTTTGTTGCGCAGCCTAGTTGCTTCCACCCGCACAATGGCGTCTAAACTTGGGTCAAAATCTTCTTTTCGGTCAAATACTTCTACCGCGATGGTGTAGCCTTTTAGCCTGTCAGCATCGCCAGCCAACGTATTGGTGACGAGATAATCCAAAAAGCGCTGTTGGCGCGGCGAGCCTGCAAACAATGGGCTTACCAGCATACTAGTTAAGCTAGCGCGTACTTGGTCTTTTTCAGATTCAGTCCATTGTTTTGCAGCAGACTCCATAACAGCACCCGTCCCCAGCCTTTTTATTTTTATAGATGCAACATTTTAAGAAACACGTTACTAACTGTATCTAACTTCTAGCCATCATAACAAAAAATTACAGTGCTCACACACCACAGCAAACATTAACCAAATGCTTAAGGTGCTTACTTTTTAATTGAACTTTACTATATGGGAGATTTAAAATGTTTACAATTAATCAACGTGTTATTGCTACAACAATTTTTGCTGTATTTTCTTTTGCTGCAATCAGCGCCAATGCGGAATCAATCGCTGGTCAAGGTAAATGCAGCTATAAACCAACTGCTGCCAACGTTGCCAACACTGATGGCTACGCCGTGATGTTAAGTGAAACCACATGTACTTCGAGTGGTGGCTTAATCGAAGGCGCAACTGTATTAAACCAAGAAGTTGCCAACCTGCATCAAGGCAATGGCGAGCATTCAGGCTATTACACTATCACTAATGGTATTGATTCGACTATCGCCAAATGGAGCGGAAAAGTAAACACTGTGTTGAAAGACGGCAACCCAATGACTAGCTTTAAAGGCAAATGGGAATATGTGGGAGGCACAGGAAAATATTCAGCCCTTAAAGGCAAAGGAGAGTACGCTGGCTATTTTACTTCTGCTACCGAATACACAGTGGATTGGAAAGGTTATAAAAATTAACTAAGTGATACATAGCTTTTACTTCAAACCACCTTGCTTATAATACTTTAAGGTGGTTTGATTTTCCTGTTAAATCATTGTATGAACTACAGAATTAATTAAGGAGTTATCATGAACACTCGCCCCCAAACCGCAGACCAATTTCGCGAATTTTCTAGCTATCCAACATCCACTAAAACCATTACTCCGCCAACGTCAAGCCAAGCCAAGCTAGATGAAACTGTGAACCATTTGCGCGAAACCGCGTGGAAATTTGCTACGCTTAGCTTAGAAAAGCGCATTGAATTAACCACCAGTATGCAGCAAGACTTGCTCAAAGTGCTGGAGCCCATGGTGGAAGCAGGCTGTAAAGCCAAAGGCATCGCGCCAAATTCAAACCTCGCGGCCGAAGAATGGGCGACTAGCCCATGGGGCGTGGTGCGCCAATTGCGCTTGGTGCGCGAAAGTTTGCAGTCTATCGCTGAAACCGGCAATGCTCCGATTGGCAAAGTAAAGCACACCCATGCAGGCAATTTAGCGGTACAGGTTTACCCCAACAATACAATTGATGGCATATTGTTTAAAGACATTACTGTAGACGTGCACATGCAAAACCATGTGACCGAACAAAGTTTAGCCGCCGACCGCGCAAGCTTTTATAAAAAGCCACATCAAGGCAAGGTAGCACTGGTGCTGGGCGCGGGCAACATTGCCAGTATCGGCCTGATGGATGTGATTACTAAAATGTTTAACGAAGGTAAAGTGTGCATTCTTAAAATGAATCCTGTTAACGCTTACTTTGGCCCGTTTATTGAAGATGCCTTTAAAGCAGCGATTGAGCAAAGCTTTTTAGCCGTGGTATATGGCGGCGCCGAAGTCGGCAGGCATTTGGTGTATCACCCGAAAATTGATGAGGTGCATTTAACTGGCTCAGACAAAACTTACGACCAAGTTGTGTGGGGAAATAATGGTGCTGAGGCCGACGAGCGCCGCGCGAAAAATCAACCACTGCTGAGAAAACCCATTACCTCTGAGTTAGGTAATGTGTCGCCAATTATCGTAGTTCCTGGGCCCTATACCGACAAAGAAATTCGCTTTCAGGCCGAACAAATTGCTACCGCATTCACCATGAACGCTTCTTTTATGTGTTGTACGGCCAAAGTGCTGTTGATGCCTAAAAATTGGGATGGTACGGCGCGCTTTATAAAGGCCTTAGAAGAAGTATGCGCAGAAATACCGTTAAGAAGCGCTTATTACCCTGGTGCGGAAGACCGTTGGCAAGCTATTACCAAGAACCACAACAACGTTAAATATATCGGTAAACCGCAAAGTGGCGAACTTCCTTGGACATTTATCACCGATCTAAACACTGATGATATGAATGAAAGCTTATTCACAGAAGAATCATTCTGCTCAATCATTGCTTCGGTACAAATAGGCAGCGCTGACCCTATCGATTTTTTACAAGCAGCTACTCAATTTGCTAACAGCCGTCTGTGGGGGACGCTTAATGCCACGCTGATTGTGCACCCCAAAACGCTAAAAAACTCCAATAACAATAGCGCATTTGAGCAAGCTATTCATCAGCTTAAATATGGCGCGATTTCAACTAACACTTTTATTGGCCTACTGTTCTGCACGGGCGCGCCTTGGGGTGCATACCCAGGCTCAAATTCTCAAGATATTCAAAGTGGTAACGGTTTTGTGCATAACACCAACATGCTGGAAGGTATTGAAAAAGCTGTGTTACGCGCGCCGCTTACAGCACTCCCAAAACCCGCTTGGTTCGCGAGTCATAAAAAAGCTAAAGTGGTCACGCAAAAATTAGTGGTAATGGAAGAAAATGCTAGCTGGGCAAAAGTACTAGGCATTGTGCTTGCTGCAATGCGAGGTTAAATTAAAATAATAGTTGCTCTGCAATCCTTATAGATATTGGATTGCAGAGCACGTGTTTTAAGCCTTAATAGGTTTGCCCCAACCATTGGAGAAAAACAACTCACCCAGCGGTTTGCGTTTACGTTCTGCTAATTCACGCTCTTTCAGGTCATCTGGTAATTGATTCGCATCGCCAGCATAGCCTAATGCTAGCATAGCCATCAGTTCATATTGCGCGGGGATTGCAAATGTTTCACGGGTTTTTGCACTATCAAAACCACCCATTTGATGTGCCACTAAGCCTAAACTAGTGGCTTGTAAGCATAAATTCTCAGCTGCAGCACCTGTATCATAAGCCGCCCAACGGTTAGGTTTCTCGTTATGGCCAAATAAAGTATCGTGGCAGGTTAACATTAGCACTGGTGCATCTTTCGCCCATGCTTGATTGCCAGGCACTAAACATTCTAGGGCTTGTTGCCAAGTAGCGGCATCCCTGTTTTTATCCCACACAATAAAGCGCCAAGGTTGGTCGCCAAAGCATGAAGGCGCCCAGCGCGCGGCTTCCAGCAAAGCGATGACTTGCTCATGGCTGACAGGTTTACTGGCGTCAAAAGCGCGCGGGCTCCAACGTTTAGAAATCAGTTCGTTAATAGGCTGTTGGGTGATAGCAGTTTTTTGCATGGCATTAGCCTTTCAAGCGTTCAAAAATGGATAATCAGTGTAACCTTTTTCAGCGCCACCATAAAACGAATTTGAATCCGCTTCGTTTAATGGCGCATTGGTTTTGTAACGCTCAACCAAATCTGGGTTAGCGATAAACGGCACGCCGTAAGCAATCACATCGGCGTGCCCACTGGCAATGGCGGCATTGCCCCGGGCCTTGTCGTAGCCAAAATTAGCCATATAACTGCCTTGAAACTGCTTACGCATTTGCACAAAATCAAAACTCCCCATATCTCCGTCCATGCCACCTTCCACCACATGCAAATAAGCAAGATTAAATTGGTTCAATGCACCTGCAACATAGTTAAATAGCTCTTGTGGGTTACTGTCTTGCATGTCGTTAAAAGGATTTACCGGCGATAAACGCAAGCCAGTTTTATCTGCGCCCGCAACATCTACTACCGCTTTAGTGACTTCCATCAGCAAACGTGCGCGATTTTCAACGCTGCCACCATAGTTGTCGGTTCGTTTATTGCTACCATCCCGCAAAAATTGGTCTAGTAAATAGCCGTTAGCGGCGTGAATCTCTACGCCATCAAAACCTGCTTCTAGCGCATATTTAGCCGCATGCACATATTCTTGCACAATGGCCGGTATCTCGCTGGCCTCTAAGGCACGCGGCTCGACAAAATCAACCAAACCTTCGTAAGTAAAGGCTTGTCCAGCTGGTTTAATGGCTGACGGCGCAACAGGCAATGCCCCATTGATTAGACTGGGATGGGAAATGCGGCCAACATGCCACAATTGCAGCACAATCTTGCCACCTGCTGCGTGTACCGCATCTGTTACTTTTCTCCAACCAGCCACTTGTGCTTCGGTGTAGATACCAGGTAATAAAATATAACCATGTCCCATTGCAGATACTGGCGTGGCTTCTGTCACGATTAAACCAGCACTAGCACGCTGTTGGTAATAAGTAACATTTAAATCTTGTGGCACACCCGTTTCTTTTGGTGCTCTGCTCCTTGTGAGTGGCGCCATCACGATGCGGTTTTTTAGGCTAATTGCGCCTAATTTTACTGGACTAAATAAATCTAATGCCATGTGCTACTCCTGGTTAATTTTAAAAATATTAAAGTGAATTTAGTTTGTGGGCTGGTTTAGGCGGGACTACTTGATAGGACTAGCAGATGGCAATCTCACACCCTCAATCAGCAGCGTAATCTCTATGTCATCGCCCACCGAGGCGTTGGGTTTAACGCCCCAGCCAAAGCCAAAATCGCTGGCTTTTAAGCTGGTTTTAGCCTCAAAACCTGTGCGATACCCACCGAACGGGTCGCTACCAAAACCTAGCACCTTAAACGGGAATGTCATTTCTTTGGCCACGCCGTGCATGGTGAGCACACCCGTCATCAAACCTTCAGTATTGGAGTTTGCTACAATTTTTTTGCTCACAAAGGTCAATTCGGCAAATTTTTCTACGTCTAAATAATCAGCCTTTTTAATGTGATCATCACGTTTGGCGTGGCTACTATTCACGCTCAGCATATTGATTTTTGCTTCCACGCTCGAATTGGCTAGATTATCGGCATCTATCATTATTTTGCCTTTAATATCGCTAAACGTACCTGAAGTTTTACTCACCACATGGCGCAAACTCCAGTTAGCAAAACTATGTGAATCGTCAATTCTATAAGCAATAGGCTCTGCAAGTGCATGGCTGCAAGCCAATACCAGAGCGGCTCCCAGAGCATAATTTTTAAAGCTTAATTTCATGCATTTCTCCTATTTAAACTGCTGGTAAATCAAACAAAAGTATTTCCGCATTATCCATCGCGGTTATTTTAATCGTCTGTGCGGCATCGAACATGGCGGCATCGCCAGCAGCCAACATTTGCTGATTAATTTCTACGCTGCCGCTGGCGACTTGAAAGTACGCGCTACGGCTGTCTTTAAGAACATAATCCAGCGTTTTTCGTTCACTTAATTTTGCAGAAAATAATGACATGTCTTGATGAACGATTAATGAATTATTTTCACCTTTTTCAGAAGCCAACAAACACCATTGGTTTTGTTTTTGCGCATCTTCAAAAAATTTATCTTCATAGCTTGGCACTAAGCCTTGCTGATTAGGCAATATCCAAATTTGCAACAAATGTACTGGCTCAGTATCAGACGCATTAAACTCACTATGCGTAATGCCTGTGCCCGCTGTCATGCGCTGCACATGGCCTTGGCGAATCACTTCTACGTTGCCAAGACTATCTTTATGCGCTAAATTGCCTTGCAAAATATAGGTAACAATTTCCATATCACGATGCGAGTGCATACCAAAACCTTGACTAGGTGCAATCACGTCTTCATTAATCACGCGCAACACCGAAAAACCCATCCAATTAGGATCATGATAGTTAGCGAACGAAAAAGAATGGTAGCTATCTAGCCAGCCATGGTTGGCGTGTCCACGGTCATGCGAGGTTCTAATTTTCATGATTTTGCCTTAAGTTAAATTGTTTCATTGTGCTAATATTAGGGCATTAACCCTAATATCAATGCTACGCAATCAGGATAAAGTATGTCACAAGATCAACTTCCACGTGAATTTGAACCACTTAATAAGTTCGCTATTAAAGCAATGCTTTGGCTAAATGGCTTCGCACATATTATTATTGGCCTAGCGCTAGCTATTTCCGTGCTTATGTTTACTTGGTTATTTTTTGAAGATGTACATAAAGCAGCTAATGCACACAACCTTGTGCATGGTTTTTTGCACGCACTTGGCACATTGATGCTGCTGTGGTCAATCTCTGCGCTGATTTCAGCTGAAATCCGCTATCTCATGGGTAGCAAACTACAAGTCGAAACCTTTATTGAAGTGGTATTAGTACTATTCTTACGTAAATTGATTGTAATGCCTGTGCAAGATGCAACACCTACACTAGAAGAAATTAGCATGTGGGCTGGTGGTGCATTTGTATTAAGTCTGGTTTATGTGATGGTGCGTTGGTCTGACCAAAATACTCAAGAAAGATAAACCGCTTTGCACGATACAGACTACATGCAAATTGCGCTCGATTTAGCACGTCAAGCCGCAACTAATAACGAAGTGCCTGTAGGTGCGATTGTGATTAAAGATGGCGTGGTGATTGGGCGTGGCAGCAATTCAACTATTGGGTCACATGACCCTACTGCACATGCAGAAATTATTGCGATGCGTGAGGCGGCAAAATATTTAGGAAATTACAGACTCGTTGATTGCACGCTTTACGTCACGCTAGAGCCTTGCGCCATGTGCGCAGGTACGATACAGCATGCGCGCATTGCACGTTTAGTGTATGGCGCGTACGACCCTAAAACAGGCGCATGTGGAAGCGTGGTAGACTTAATGGAAGAACCAAAGTTAAATCATCATACTGAAGTGATTAGTGGTGTTTTAGCAGAAGAGTGCGGAGCGGCTTTGACAACGTTTTTTAAACAGCGTAGAACACAAATTAAACAAACATAAGCTTGGTATGCAAAATAAAAGCCCCGCCTCAGCGGGGCTTTTAAAAGACTTTAAATCTTAATCACGACCACCAAAAGACATCAATATATTCAACAAGCTAGTGAAAATATTATAGATGCTGATAAACAACGATAATGTTGCCATCACATAGTTGGTTTCGCCACCACGTACAATTTGATTCACTTCGTACATAATAAAACCTGAGGAAATGAGCACAAAAATAGATGAAATAGCGATTGAGAATGCGGGTAATTGCAAAAACATATTAGCAAGAATGGCAATAAACGCAACCATCACACCGATAGATAAAAATTTACCCATATAGCTAAAATCTTTTTTAGTGGTGGCGCCAATGGCTGCCATGGTTAAAAAGATAAGGCCCGTGCTACCCGCCGCTAAACCAACCAATTGTGCGCCATTACTCAAATTTGCCGCATGTTGTAAAAGCGGGCCCATCATTAAACCTAATAAAAATGTATAAACAAACAACAGCACAATGCCTATACTGCTATTGCGGTTAGCGCTAATGGCCATTTGCATGCCAATGGTGATTAACATAAACGCGCCAAACGCCATAAACGGGTGCATGGCAATAATGCTGAAATTAATGCCCATACCAATGACTGCGCCAATCACGGTTGGAATCATGGTGAGGCCAAGCAACATGTAAGTGTTGCGTAACACCTTATTTTGCGTAGTAGATAAACTACCTTCGCGGCCTAATACTTGCATATTATCTGACATTTCTAAATTCCTCATTCAATAGTTACCAAATGGCAACACTACTTAAGATAGCGATTAATCGCAAAAGTTTCAAGTGAAATATTGTGAATTTTTTGTATCTTTGATTCCCAATACTTTTTGTATCTTTGATTCCCAATACAATGTATATTGGGAAGAGTTAAATTAGCGCAGTTTTTTTAAATAGATTGCCAATGCCATATTTAATTCGCTTAGTCTATATCAGCCGCTCTACTGCGGCGAGTAAAGATATAAACCACATACAAGAAGTTGCCAATCAGATTCTTGACAAAGCGCGCCTGTTTAATGAAGAAAAAGGCATCACTGGCATTTTATGTTTTAGCAGCGATTGTTATTTTCAATGTCTAGAAGGTGCTAAAACTGCAGTCGAGCTTCTGTACTCGAAACTCTTAAACGACCCGCGTCACACAGACCTTAAGATTGTTATAAAAGAACCTATCACTTCGCTTTCATTTGCCAAATGGCAGATGAAGTATGTAGCAGATGTGAGTATGATGATTCCCTTAATCAGATTACATGGTCACAAAACATTTAGCCCTTACGATTTTGCCGAGAATCTAATTTTAGATTTACTAGATTTTTTAAGCCAAAAATGTACAGATGGTAAATGCTAATTAAACACGTGCTTTATTTGCAGTTGCACCGTTTGCAGCCCCTTGTATTCATTAGCCTCTAGCGCATATGCGGCGGTGATTTTTTCTGATAAGTTATCAATGCAATTAAAATAAATCGCATCAAACCGCTTCTGCGCTTTCTCCAGCAACAGCTTTAAATGTTTTTCGCCGACAACACGTTGATTAATCACTTTAAATTCATCGCAAAAAATTGGTTGTGGAAAGCCTTGACCCCATACGCCAGAAGCCAATACCCATGCGGTCTGCAGACTCATGTCATTTGCGTTTAAAGGGCCGTCAGTTTCAAGTACTGCTTGCAAGTCGGCTTGTGTAAGAAGGCTACGCGTCACACTTTCAAACGCGTTTTGAAACTTCACAAAATCACTTTCTTTAATGCTCAAGCCCGCGGCCATGGCGTGACCACCGAACTTCAAAATAAGTTGCGGATGTTGCTTGGTAATTAAATCAAGCGCATCGCGTAAATGCAGATTAGCAATTGAGCGACCTGAGCCCTTAAGTATTCCATCGCCTGCTTCTGCAAATACAATTGTTGGGCGGTGATAGCGCTCTTTTAAGCGTGAAGCCAAAATACCAATCACGCCTTGATGATAATCGGCGTTAAAAATGCTTAGGCTAAAATTATCAGTCACATCAATATTTTCCAATGCAATCAACGCACTATCTTGCATATCTGCCTCAATATTGCGGCGTTCCATATTCAGCTCGTGCAGTGTTTGCGCTTTTTGCATGGCATCAGATTCGGTTTCAGCCAATAAACACGCAATGCCAAGCCGCATGTCATCGAGCCTGCCAGCCGCATTCAATCGGGGCCCTACATAAAACCCTAAATCTTGTGCGGTGACTTTTTCAGGGGCTTTTCCTGCGATTTTCAATAGCGCTGTAATGCCTTGACAACAAACACCCGCGCGGATGCGACGCAAGCCTTGCTCGACCAAAATACGATTATTTGAATCTAACTTCACTAAATCGGCCACAGTACCAAGCGCAACCAAATCAAGCAGTTCGGTTAAATTAGGTTCGGCTTTATTCGCAAAGCTACTGCGTGTGCGCAGCTCCGCACGCAAAGCCAGCAATACGTAAAACATCACGCCAACACCTGCTAAATTTTTACTTGGAAAATTACAACCGTGTTGATTTGGGTTCACAATACAAGCCGCTTGTGGCGTGGTTTCCGCAGGCAAATGGTGATCGGTAATCAGCACCTGCAAACCCAATAAATTCGCGGCTTCCACGCCATCGACACTCGCAATGCCATTATCGACCGTAAGCAAAATATCCGGCTTCAAAGTAGCGGCGAGTTGCACGATTTCTGGCGTTAAGCCATAACCATATTCAAATCGATTGGGCACCAAAAAATCAACGACTGCCCCCATACTGCGCAAACCCTTCACTGCCACGGTCGTGGCAGTTGCACCATCGGCATCATAATCGCCAATCACTAATATTTTTTTATTTTTAGCTATGGCATCGGCCAATAATTGCGCCATTTTGCTGCTATTGGCCAGCTGCTCTGGTGGAATAATTCCGCCCAATGATGTTTCTAGTTCACTTTTACCTGTAACGCCACGCGCCGCATATAATCTTGCTAGTAAGGGGTTAACTCCCTGCTCTACCAATTGCGCCTCAACGGTTGTATCAATTGCGCGTTGTTTAATTTGCATGTGAGTTTTCTTGGCTTTCTAACTGACCGCCACCGTAACACCAAATACTGTTGATAAGTGGTAGTCGCTTGGCTTCGCGCGCTTGATTGATTGGATGCTCAAACAGCAACATTTGAATTTCGTTGGTAAACTGCGCCCATTTGATTGCGCCTTCACCTGTCGGCAAAAACGCGCCAATATCTTTATTTATTGCTAATTCTGGGGCAAAAGTTTCAATTTTTGGATTATTTTTCAGCTTTAAAAACCAAGTATCTTCGTGCCAAAAAAATTGCATGTCATCTAGGTTAAAGTGCTTGTTTAACAAGCCTGTCAGGTCATTTATTTCGTTGTTTTCTAAAGCCAATGGTGCAGGCGCAGCCAAACTAAAACTATCGCGTTGCAACACTAAATGCACGGGCGCGGCATATAGCCAATAAGCATTACCAGCATCTTTACCAGCATCTTTACCAGCCGCTTGCCAAGCCTGTGCCGCATTATCTTTTGGAGTCGAAAAAATTTATTTAAGAAAAACCAGCATATTCAGCATTTTAACAATGATAGTATCTTAGACTAATAAATGACCTCCAATAAAAAAAGCCACCTTGTGGGTGGCTTTTTTACTTACTACTTACTTAAGCAATACTTTGTAAAGTAATCTTAAGTCAAAACATTACCAGTAATTACGGTCATGTTTATTACGACCACGACCATGTTTCCAATCTTTACGATCATGCCTGTCGTCATCGTTGTAACTTACATTTGTCACATAACCATTTGGCCTTACTTGTACTTGCACAGGGATAAAACGACCTGGGTCTTGGTTGGTCACGGTTGTATATTGACGACCGTTGTACTCGTAATTCACCAAATAACCCACAGGCACTTGATTCCAGTTATCCACTGTTACACAACGCTCTACTGGGCGAGTCTCAACACGCTCACGACCACGATTGTCACGGCCATTATTATCGTAACGGTCACCCACAATGGCACCTAAACCAGCACCAAGTGCGGCAGTAGCGATACGACCACTACCACCACCAAATCGGCTACCAATCAAACCACCTGAGATACCACCGATAATGGCACCTGTATTAGAACGTTGTGGCGCTTCGTAGTAACTTTCGCGTACATATTCTGTACGACATTCTTGACGTGGTGTGTTCACACGTTCAAATTGTGGTGTTACCGAAATAACACGTGCGCGATCTTCATAGTTATCATCATGGCTTGCTAATGCAGGCAATGAAACAGTCGCAGCAATTAAACCAAGTAATAAAGTTTGACGCATTTTAAATCTCCTCTAGTTTCTCTGCCATTTTACTTTCCAACAAAGTGTCGAAATAATTTCGTGCAGATGAGCTAACAACGGAGCAAATTTTAATTAGCCGACAATTATTTTCAGATTAATGATTTTCATTAGATGCGCTTTTACTCGTCATACCGAAGAGACCGTAAAGGTCTTCGCCGTGGAATATATATGCTAAAGCATATTATTCACACGCGAAAAGTCGGAATCCAGCGTGGAGTAAATGCACGGCGTTAGTTGTCTTTCGCTCTGTGTGACTTATCTTTCCCACTATGTGACTTCAGTTACTGTGGCTATTTTTTAAGCGCCTATACTTGCGTCAACTACTACACATGTAACAAGTTTTATTGGAGATAAATGATGAAAAGTTTAAAAATTTTACTAGCTGCAACAACACTCTTTTTTAACACCATGGCTTATGCAGGCGAGTTTGGTGACCACTGTACCACTGGTCTTTCAAAAGATGCTTTTATACAAACCAAATGTGATATCAAAGAAGTATTTAATGGAAAAACCTACTGTTTTGGTAGTGAAGGTGCTCGTGATTCATTTCTATTTGACCCACAAGTCACTATAGACAAAGCAGCTACATTTTACGCAAAAAATAAACCTACAACTGCTGAGCCAGAACGTGAAAAAATTAGCCAAGCCGATGCACTTAAACAAATTAACAGTAAATCCTGCGACTTAAGTAACAAAGATGCAGGTTATTTAATTTTTAACGGCTTAGATTTAAGCCATTGCAACATGCAAAACGTCGGCTTTTTTGGCGCAGAGCTGATGGGCGCAAAATTAAAAGGAGCAAATTTAACAGGCGCTTATTTAAACTTAGCGCGCATCGAAAATGCCGACTTCACTAACGCTAATTTAACCGATGCGATTATCTTTCAAGCGATTTTTGACAAGGCCAACTTTCATGGTGCTAATCTTACCAACGCGCGCATGATAGGCACCTTGGGCAATGTGGATATGGCCAATGCAACCATTAAAAATGGTAAATTTGGCTTAGATATTGGCAATCAGCCGATGGGCGCGATGCGCTTTGATGCGATTGGCGGCAATTTTGCCAACAGCAATTTTGAAGGTGCCGATATTAATCGCAGCAACTTTAGATTCGCCAATTTACGTGGCGCTAACTTGCGTAACACTGATTTATTCCGCACCGATTTTAGCAAAGCCGATCTAACGGGCGCCGATATTACTGGTGCAAAAATGGGCGAAGCGGTGTTGGATGGCACAATTATGACCGACGTGAAAGGCCTAGAAGCAATTAAAGGCTACGACGAAGCTAAAGGTAAGTGTGTGAATTGCACAGTGCTTGCCACAAAGCCAGAAACAAAGGCAACAGACATGAATAAAGTCGCGGAGGTAGATTTAATGACGGCTGAAAACCCCGCCAAAAGCTACTGCAGAATGGGCGCTAGATTCTAGCTAAATCTTTAGTAGCTCGTCCAAGTTGGCGCGGTTAAGTTAAATGCTTATCCGCGCTTTTTCTTTATTAACCCTGCACAACTTCAGGTTCAGGCACACCACACAGGCGATTTGCAGGCACGGCAATATCAATCAATTTGGGTTTAGGCAAGTTTAAATTATTCATTATAAGCACAAACTCATCTCGTGTTTTTCCTGCTAAACGTGCGTTAATTGCTTTTTCTTGCCCAACGCAACTTACGCGTCTGCCGTTGTAGTCATGCCCTGGATACACAAGTGTTTCATCTGTAAGGCTAAATATTCTTTTTGTAATACTGTCATACAGCACACCAGCATCGCCACCTTGAAAATCGGTTCGACCACAACCGTTGATTAATAATGCATCTCCAGTAAAAATACGGTCTTGGCATAAGCCATGCCATAAGTACGATAAGCTACCAGCAGTATGCCCAGGTGTGGCTATCACCTTAACTTTCTGGCTTCCAAACTCCAATTCATCTCCATCATTTAATTGCAAGTCTGCAGTGTTTGCGCCACAGAGCGTGCCCACCCCCGTTTGTACTTTCAGTCGCTCCCTAAGTAAGCCGCTTGCAGTGATGTGATCGGCATGTACATGGGTTTCTAGCGCATATTTTAAATGTAAATTATGCTGCTTAATCATAGCAATATAATCTTCAATGTGGCTTGCTACTGGGTCGATGATAACGGCTTCACGCGCATTCTTATCCACCAAAAAATAGGTATAAGTTGAAGACTCAATATCGAACATTTGCTTAAACATGCTAATACTCCTAGGTACTTTTAAAATTATATTGCAATATATTATATATTTAAATATAATATAAAGATATTAATTAATTTACGCTTAAATCATGTTAGAAATTAAAGAAATAAATTTTGATGAACTGCGCGCCAAGGCAGATATCGCAACAAGTTTAATGAAAGTAATGGCGAATGCAGACCGTTTAATGCTGCTATGCCAGCTATCACAAGGCGAAAAGTCTGTGGGTGAATTGGAAACTATTTTAGATATTCGCCAACCCACGCTTTCGCAACAACTCACAGTTCTGCGTGAGGCTGAATTGGTCGCAACACGCCGCGAAGGTAAAAGTATTTTCTATCGCGTCTCAAGTAAATCGGCACTCGCTTTAATGCAGGTGTTAAGCCAAGAAATCTGTAATGCTTAAAGGATAAATAAATATGACCATACAAATTACCAAAATCACGGACGACTTTAGCACTGCTCCGCAAATTAGTATTGAGGATGTCGCAGAAATTGCGCAGTTGGGTTTTAAAACCATTATTAACAATCGGCCTGACAATGAAGGTGGCACTCAAGATAATATGACACAACCAACGAGCACACAACTCAAAATGGCGGCCGAACAAAGAGGCTTAACTTACATTCATATACCAGTTATTCCTAACAATATAGAACCCAGTCAAATTGATGCGTTTAGCACAGCTTATAACTCAGCTGCAAAACCAGTGTTAGGTTTTTGCCGAACTGGTAACCGCGCAGGCAATATGTTTAAGCTTGCTCAAACAGGCAACTCAAAGCAAGAAACTTCACCAAAAGGATTGGTCGCTTGGTTAAAAAACAAATGTTTAATCACGCGTTTATGGCGTTGGTATAAAGCAAAATGTCCGTTAATTTCTGCCAATAGGGCTTATTGCTGCAAAAAAAATTAAGATGGCTGACTTTCAACTCGTCAGCATTCTGCTTGGCATGTTTGTAGGCGCTGTATCAGCGCTGACTGGCGCTGGTGGCTCAATACTAGCAATTCCGTTATTAATGCTTGGCCTTAATATAAGTCTTACGCAGGCCGCACCTATTGCATTATTGTCGGCGTTCTCTGCGGCAAGCTTGGGTGCAATACAAGGGTTACGAGCTGGCCTAGTACGCTACAAAACTGCGCTATTAATCGCAACATTTGGTATTGCGCTAGCACCATTTGGTGTTTGGCTTGCCAAGCGAGCACCAACCGAAACACTCAACCTACTTTTCTCGGCAATTTTAATTTATGTCGCTCTACGCATGTGGCAGCAAAGCGCGCGAACACCAGAAACAAATGAGAATAACCCTGCACTAGCCTGTGTAACAAACCCAGTCACTTCTAAATTATTTTGGACAGCCTTATGCACAAAAAAGCTAATACTTACAGGTGGCGTAGTTGGTTTACTTTCTGGCCTGCTAGGGGTGGGTGGCGGTTTTGTGATTGTGCCAAGCTTACGCAAAGTAAGTAACTTTGATATACAGACCATCATCGCCACTTCACTCACGGTTATTGCACTAGTCTCTGCCGCAAGCGCTTTTACTTATTTGCTTCATGGTGATATTAACTGGAGGATAGCGCCGCCATTTGTTGTTAGTACAATTATTAGCATGTTTGGTTTTAGGCTACTCAGCAACAAAATGCCTGAAAAATTTAGTCAGCGCGGTTTTGCCTTGTTGGCAGTAACTGCGGCCTTTATGATAGCTGCTAAAAGTTTAGCTTTATTTTAACTATTAGCCCTAGCTGTTAGCCAATGTTTCCAATTTGGATCGGTTGCTAATTTCCACATGACCGCGCCCCAGTTGCACCCAGCCCTTTTGTTCAAAACGCTTTAATTGGCGACTGACCACCTCACGCGCTGTGCCGAGCTCATCTGCCATTAGCTGATGCGTGCGGCTGATGGTTTCACTATTTGCATCTAGCAATAATTTAGCTAAACGTGCATCTAAACTGTGAAATGCCACTTCATCCAACAGCACGATTAAATCGCTAATCAACGCACCATAATTCGTCATCACAAAGCGGCGGAAGACCGCTGAATCGATCATCAACTGATTAAATGCGGGCGAAGGAATAATGACATCTTTAATGGGTTCTTCTACGATGGTAGAGGCTGGATAATTGCTATTACCTAATAAACAGGTAGTGGTAATAACGCAGGTTTCACCCGCGGCAACGCGATAAAGCAAAATTTCTCGCCCACTTGAGGACATTTTGTACACACGAGACTGTCCTGCAAGCCGCATCACATATGCTCCGCAAGCACCACCTTCGCGGTAACCAATGGTACCAATCGGCGCTTCTACAATACGTGCAGATTTAGTGAGAATGTCGCGCGCTTGCGATTCTAACGCCAACAACGGCGGAAAACTCTCTAACCAGCTTAAATTATCCAACTTAAACTCCTCCATTTAATGCGTAATTTTAGTTATTAATGCAGAAGGCTACCAGTAGCGGCGGGCGCTTGCAACACTCAATATTGCAGCTTAATGTTCAATTAAACTTTTAATCATCTCCAAACCAAAACCCACGCCAAAGCCATTCACGTCAGATTGCACCGCGCCCAAGCCGCCTTTGCGGTTGGTGCTGGATAAGTCCGCATGACACCAAGCTACGTCATTCTCGATAAATTTTCCCATAAAGCGCGCTGCGTGCATGTGGTCGCCTCCGCCTTCCAAGGTACATTGCTTAATATCGGCAATGTCGCTGTCCAAATCGCTGTCCATGTCTTCTTCATACGGAAAAGCCACAATGCGTTCCCCCGCTATAGCGCCTGCCATTATTGCCTTGCAGGCTAGCTCTTGACGATTCGCAATCACACCACTCATGCGATCTGTCACCGCCACCGCCATGCTACCAGTTAAAGTTGCGTAATCTAAAATCACATCTGGCTTTTGACGACTTGCCAGCGTAAGCGTATCCGCAAGCACCATACGACCTTCGGCATCGGTGTGCACAATCTCAATCGTCATGCCATTTAGCGCGGTCACTACATCGTTTTGTTTATAGGCAAGTGGCCCAATATGGTTCTGCGCAATCGCCAACCAGCAGTCTATTTTTACATCCAATTTTACCTGCGTAGCAGCCAGTAAAATCCCCAGCGCAACCGCGCTACCGTTCATGTCTTCGTGCATACCTTGCATATATTTTGCGGGCTTCAGGTTATGTCCGCCCGTATCAAAACAAATACCTTTGCCGACTAGTGCGATGTTTTTCTTGGCAGAATTTTTTTTGTTATTTGATGGCGCATAGGTTAAATGCACAATCGCGGCATCCTGCGGCTCGCTGCCCTGACCCACCGCATAAAAAGTCCCTGCACCCATTTTTTTGAGTTTTGGCATATCAAACTCTTCCCATACCCAACTATGTTCCTTAGCTAGTTTTTTTACTTTTTCACGATAAATCGTAGGTGTTAGCTCGTTAGGTGGCAACATGGTTAAGCTACGGCACAAGGTATTACCTGCCACGCGCGCGTTCACATAATCGTAATCGTGACCAGCCTTAAAGCCATAAATACTAATTTCTTTCAATGGCTTAGCTTTATTTTCTAGCTTACTTTTAGCGCCCTTGCGATTTGGCAGCTCTGCCGCATTAACAGTGGCAGCATAATAAGCTGCGCAAGCATTTGCCTCACGTGCTAATTCAGTGCCAAACACACAAATAACCAGCGCCTCTGGCTTTTCATCCAGCAAAGGCTTAACGGCCTTGCGCAGCAAGGTGTGCTTTTGAAACACACTTAACTTTTCACTCAACAAAATAAAGCTCGCCGCACCGCCATTGGGCAATTCCAGCATTACAGGCGCTTTGCACAGATCCTTGTGCGCAGTCTTGGTGCGTTTTAACTTATTTTCTAAAATTTTCGCATAAGGGGCATCTTTTTCGAACTTTTCAGAAAACACAAATAAAGCATGTTTTGCTGAAGATAATGCACTTTCGCCGCCAATCGCTGCATGTTGTATTAACTTTAACGTCATTTATAAACCCTAACTCTTATACATAATCAATATCAATACTAGCAAAACATAATAAATACGGCATTTAACTCACTGTTTTGACTTGACCAAAAAGCCTAAAAAAGCCACACTTACAGCTTTATAGAACATTCTAATTCACCTTTAGTTGCAATGCATTGCGTATTAAGCAATTATACGCGTAGCATCCGCAACACGGAGCAATCTCAAGCATGGTAATGAACCCGCAAACTGGTTTAACGGAAACAGATCCTCAAGAAACGCAAGAGTGGCTTGAGGCGCTTGCCTCGGTCATCGAAAACGAAGGCACTGAACGCGCGCACTTTTTGCTTGAGTCCATGATAGATCAAGCGCGTCGCTCTGGCAGCAACCTGCCTTATAGCGCCACCACCGCTTATCTCAACACGATTCCTACCCACTTACAACAGCGCTTGCCGGGCGACCCTGAAATGGAACGTCGTGTGCGTGCGCTTGTGCGCTGGAACGCGATTATGACCGTGCTGCGCGCGAATGAAAAATCGCCTGGTGTGGGTGGACACATTGCCAGCTTTCAATCGGCAGCCACTTTATATGATACTGGCTTTAATTACTTTTTTAGAGCGCCGAATGAAAACTTTGGCGGCGATTGCGTTTACTTTCAGGGGCATTCATCACCTGGCGTATATGCACGCGCTTATTTAGAAGGCCGCTTAACCGAAGAGCAAATGGATAACTTCCGCCAAGAGACAGGCGGCAAAGGTATTTCTAGTTACCCACATCCTTGGTTAATGCCAGACTTTTGGCAGTTCCCAACGGTGTCGATGGGTTTGGGCCCTTTAGCAGGCATTTACCAAGCACGCTTTTTAAAATACATGCACAACCGCGGCATTGCCGATACCTCTGACCGTAAAGTTTGGGTGTTCTGCGGTGATGGTGAAATGGACGAGCCTGAATCACAAGGCGCGATTTCACTGGCTGCACGCGAAGGCCTTGATAACCTCATTTTTGTCATTAACTGTAATTTACAGCGTCTTGATGGCCCTGTGCGTGGCAACGGCAAAATTATTCAAGAGTTGGAATCTAACTTCCGCGGTGCGGGCTGGAATGCTATTAAAGTGGTGTGGGGTTCGTATTGGGATCCACTACTCGCTATGGATAAAGACGGCATTCTAAAAAAACGCATGGAAGAATGCGTGGATGGCGAATACCAAAACTTTAAAGCCAAAGGTGGCGCGTACACACGTGAACATTTTTTTGGCAAATATCCTGAGCTAAAAGAAATGGTTGCTGCCATGAGCGACCAAGATATTTGGCGCTTAAACCGTGGTGGCCACGATCCGCATAAAGTCTATGCTGCATACGCCGCCGCTAGCCAACATAAAGGTCAGCCGACTGTAATTTTAGCCAAAACGGTTAAAGGTTATGGTATGGGCGAGGCAGGCGAAGGTCAAAACACTACGCACCAACAAAAAAGTATGGATTTTGGCGCGCTTAAAGCTTTCCGTGACCGTTTCGACCTGCCACTCACAGACGAACAAGTCGAAAGTTTATCTTTCTACAAACCCGCTGATGACAGCCCAGAGATGAAGTACATGGCGGAACGCCGCGCCGCGATGGGTGGCTTTGTGCCGCAACGTCGCCGTAAAGGCAACGAATTAAAAGTGCCTGATTTAGCCGCGTTTGACAACATGCTTGTCGCCACTGGCGAACGTGAAATCTCAACCACCATGGCTTTTGTGCGAATTCTTTCGACCTTAGTTCGCGATAAAGAAATCGGCAAATATGTGGTACCTATCGTACCAGACGAAGCGCGTACTTTTGGCATGGAAGGCATGTTCCGCCAACTAGGCATTTACTCATCTGTAGGCCAATTGTACGAACCGATGGATTCTGACCAAGTTATGTACTACAAAGAATCAAAAACGGGGCAGATTTTAGAAGAGGGTATTAATGAGGCTGGCTCATTTGCCAGCTGGTTAGCGGCTGCTACGTCATATAGCGTCACTGGCACGCAAATGATTCCGTTCTATATTTACTACTCGATGTTTGGCTTCCAGCGGATTGGCGACTTTGCTTGGGCGGCAGGCGATAGCCGCGCGCGCGGTTTCTTGCTTGGCGCTACCGCTGGCCGCACCACATTAAATGGTGAAGGTTTGCAGCACGAAGATGGCCACAGCCATTTGATGTCTGCCACCATCCCTAACTGCGTATCTTACGACCCGACTTTTGCTTATGAATTGGCGGTAATTATTCAAGAAGGTTTGCGCCGTATGGTGCAAAATCAGGAAGATGTGTATTACTACATCACCTTGATGAACGAAAATTACGCGCATCCAGAAATGCCAAAAGGTTCAGCCGAAGGCATTTTAAAAGGCATGTACAGCTTTAGCAAATCAAAATCAAAAGCAAAAGGTGATAAGGTACAACTGATGGGCTCAGGCGTTATCTTACGTGAAGTGATTGCCGCTGCTGAGTTGTTAGAAAAAGATTGGGGCATTGCTGCAGACGTTTGGAGCGCAACGAGCTTTACCGAGCTACGCCGCGAAGGCCTAGATTGCGACCGCTGGAACATGCTTAACCCAGAAAAACCTCAAAGAATCAGCTATGTTGCACAATGTTTAAAAGATGCAGCAGGACCTGTGATTGCATCAACTGACTATATGAAGAGTTTTGCGGAGCAAATTCAACGCTTTGTACCAAACAAATTTGTGGCATTGGGCACAGATGGCTATGGCCGCTCTGATAGCCGCGAGGCCTTGCGTGACTTCTTTGAAGTTGATAAACATTACGTCGTGCTTGCCGCGTTAAAAGCGCTAAGTGACGAAGGCAAACTACCAGCAACCAAAGTGGCCGAAGCTGTTAAAAAATACAAACTAAACAGCAATAAACCAAACCCTACATTGGTTTAAGCATAGCTATTAAAAATAGGCTTAATTAAAGGTTTAACAACATGAGTTTAAAAGAAATTTTAGTGCCGGATATCGGCAACTTTGATTCGGTCGATGTGATTGAAGTATTAGTAAAAGCGGGCGATAGCATCGCCGCAGACGATTCACTTCTCACGGTAGAATCAGATAAAGCGTCAATGGATATCCCCGCCCCATTTGCTGGCACTGTCAAAGAAGTTAAAATTAAAGTGGGTGACAAAATCGCCCAAGGGCATTTGATTTTAATGCTTGAAGTGGGTGCAGGCGCAGAAAACAAGTCTGCTGAAACAGCAAAACCAGCTAAAGCAGAAGCGCCAAAAGTGGCGATTGCAGAGCAACCTATTCTCACCCCTTCGCGCCCAGCTCCAGAGCCTGCGCAAAAAATACAGCCTACACATCAACCTTTGCCTGTGGCTGAAAGTGTAATTGTTACTGGCGGCAAAGCCTCGCATGCCAGCCCATCGGTTCGTAAATTTGCGCGTGAATTGGGTGTTAATTTAAGCTTAGTAAAAGGCAGTGGTAACAAAAACAGAATACTAGGTAGCGATGTCCAAGCGTTTGTTAAAGGTGAGCTTGCTAAACCACGTACAGAAAATATGGGCGCAGGTTTAGGCGCGTTAGCCACATTGCCAATGCCTGTCATCGACTTTAGCAAGTTTGGCGAAGTTGAAACCAAACCACTTTCTCGTATTAAAAAATTATCAGGTGCAAACTTGCATCGCAACTGGGTTACTGCGCCACATGTGACGCAGTTTGACGAAGCAGACATCACTGATTTAGAAGACTTTAGAAAATCTATGATGGCTGACGCAGAAAAGCGTGGGGTTAAACTCACCATGTTGGCGTTTTTAATCAAAGCTTCTGTCAATGCACTTAAAACGTATCCGAACTTTAATTCATCACTTTCGCCCGATGGCGATAGTTTAATTTTAAAGAACTACTACAACATTGGTTTTGCTTGCGACACGCCAGATGGCTTAGTTGTGCCCGTGGTGAAAGACGTGCAGCAAAAAGACGTGCTGGATATTGCGCGCGACTTAATGGAGCTTTCGACCAAAGCACGTGAACGCAAATTAAAAGTAGAAGAAATGCAGGGCGGATGTTTTACTATCTCAAGCCTAGGTGGCATTGGCGGCACCATGTTTACGCCTATTATTAACTGCCCAGAAGTGGCGATTTTAGGCGTTTCACGCTCTAGCATGCAGCCTGTTTATAATAAAGAAACTAATGGTTTCGAGCCACGTTTAATCTTGCCCCTATCGCTCTCTTACGATCACCGCGTGGTCGATGGTGCTGATGGTGCGCGTTTCACGAGTCATATGCGCATGATGCTATCTGACGTGCGGCGCTTATTGCTATAAAGACAATACGTTCTAAAAAACCGTTTTAGTCTTTTTGAGCAATCAGTTGGCAAGCCAATGCGCTGGCATATGGCAGTGACTGCAACGCTAACATTGACACCCAAAGCTGCGCATCGACGTTGCTAAAACCGCGGCTAGTAAGCATTGCAATTGCTGATAGTATAAGCGCAGTCAAAATTATAAATTCTTCGCGTATCGGCTTGAGAATTCCCCATTTACTTTCTGAAGTTTTAGTTTTAGCGGTCACTACAAACACCCCCTCTTTTTGCACAACCCCCATCATCACGCCGCGCGCAATAGCGTGTGACAAGCCTAAGCTAGCAAGCGATGCGCCAAAAATATCGGTCCAACTACATTGCATGGTTTTTCGATATAAAATAGGCCCTAATGCGGCTTTAATGCCTAAAAAGCATAAAATCGGCACAATCATAATCGCAACAGGCAAGCTGAAACTATTGGGAAAAGCCAGCATAGCCAGCGTCCAAAAAATTGAACCTAATGTAAAAACGAGCTGTAGTGCATCCCCCAGCCAGCCAAACCAGCCAGTTAAAAAGTGGTAACGTTGGCTAAAACTTAAAGTGGATTTTCCCACTAGTTTTGGAATATGCCGTTTTAATATTTGCATTGCACCAAATGCCCAACGATAGCGTTGCGATTTTAAAGCATTGAAATTAGCGGGTGTTAGGCCACGTCCAAAAGTGTCATCCACATAACGCAATTCAAAATCATTCTCTAATAAACGTAAACCTAATTCTGTATCTTCACAAATGCACCACTCAGACCAACCACCTAAGTCTTTCAAGGCCTGATGGCGAATGAGTGTCATTGTTCCATGTTGAATCAACGCATTACGTTCATGACGATGATGCATGCCAATACGAAAAAAACCTTCAAACTCCCAATTACACATGCGACTAAAAAAACTATCTTCCCAGTCACGGTGCGCTTGCGGCGCTTGCACAACAGCGACTTTTTCCTCTAAAAAGTGTGGTGTTAATGTTGCAATCCAATCTGGAGTCACTATGTAATCCGCATCGACAACACCTATCACCTGAACCTTGGGGTTAGTCTTTGTAAGCGCAAAATTGAGTGCCCCAGCTTTAAACCCAGGCCAAGTCGGCAAATGATAAAAGTGAAAATGTTCCGGCAAGGTTGCCATATAAGCTTCAATCGGCTTCCACTTCGCCTCGTCTTTAGTATTGTTATCCACCACGATCACTTCAAAATTGGTGTAATCAAGTTTCCTTAAGCTTTCTATCGTCGCAATCACCATATCGGGCGGTTCGTTATAGCATGCTAAATGAATAGAAACCATGAGCTCTTGTTCTGCTGGAAGTGGTTCTTCACGCGCATAAATACGCCGCCACTGGCGTTTAAACATCACCTCACTAAATTCCACTGCATAAATCATTAACACGGCCGATGTGAGCGCCATGCCAATAATAAGACCACCCAGCACCACGAAATCACGCAAGGTGTAGTAATAATCTCCTGGTAAATTCCAGGCTACAACTAGGGTCGTAATGCAGGCTTGGAGCAACACCGCCATAGAAACAAAGCCACCAACACCCCACTCTTTAAAACGCCAGCCTATAAAGGTAATGGGTAAAAATGCAAGTAGCGTTGACCAAAGCGCCTTGGCTACCCAGCGATTATCCTTAGGCACTGCACCTTGCAGAGAATATTTTTCATGCCGATCTGCATTAAACATACCCCAATATGCACCGGCCCAACCCTCAATTTTCACTTTCCATGGTTGGTCAAAAGCTTCCATCAAATAATAATCGGCGTCTTGAAAAATATTTTTAGCCAAAAACTCACGTACAAAACGTGCCTGATTCACTTCGCTAGCAACTGATGCTTGAATCCTAGGTCCTTGGCTAGGCCAACCAATTTCTGTTATCACAATTTTTTTACGTGGATAAGCTTCCATCAGCGCCTGGTAGCGCTCAACCGTATACTGAACGGCATGTTCTATCGGCACCCCTTCATGATAAGGCAGCAAATGCACCGCAATAAAGTCCACATGCTTGACTAACTCAGGATTTTTTAACCATATATGCCATGGTTCTGCAGTAGAGATTGGAATGCTCGACTTACCGCGTACATCGTCAAGGTATCCGAACAGTGCTTTTTTACTCATATCGTTACGCAATAAAACCTCATTGCCAACCAACGCCTGCTCAATATTTGGGTAAATCTTTATCTGTTCTTTTAAAGCGTTTATTTCGCGAATATTTGATTTTTTATCAGAACCAAGCCACGCGCCCGCTGTAATATAAAACCCCAAGTTGGATGCAAGTGGGGTCACCTCACTATTATCAAGAGCACTATATATTCGAATACGATTAGTAAGAGGTTTAAGCAATCTCAAGTCTGCTAGTAATTCAGCAGTACTCGGAAAATTTTTCTCTAGAGGACCTTGATCTTCTTGGAAACCGCTATACGCGAAACCACTTACTACTTGGGGAGCATTAATTAAAGGTAATGTACGATTGAATATCGCCCAAGCACTAAAATGAATTATGCCTACTATAAGTGTGAATGCTAAAGGGGTAATAATTCTTTTATTAAATAAAATCATCAAATCGATCAAAGGGTTATAGAAGTATAGTTTTAAGAAATCTTTCAGCTATTCTTATTATTTGGAGTAAT
>JANNOS010000008.1:0-9187 GCA_031399315.1 Methylophilaceae bacterium
CCGTTTGTTGGTAATTGTATCCTTCTTGCTTTGGCAGTAAGTTTTTAACTAGGCTCACTAACATAATTACAACCAAACCAATTACAAACCATTTTTTTTGCTTGTTGCTCTGTGCTAAGTGTCTAAATAATTCTGCTAAATAAAACGTTGCGAAAATCATCAATATAAAACTAAATGCAAGCACATAGCGGCCAGACAATACGAATACTTTTACAATGATTAGTGCCATATTTACCGCTGCGATGATGGTCACAGCTCGCAATACCTGAAATGCTTGCTGATCCATTAAATACTTATGACCTTTAATGGCAAACATACTCAGGGCTACATTAATTATCCCAGTGGAGCTAATAATTTTGGCGCATATCACATAGATAAAAGTAAGTAATAATCCTTGCACAGCAAATTCATTTAGGTATTCACCCAATACCATGTCAGACATAATGAGAGATTTTTCGCTTAAGTTTTGGGTAAATTGTTGCCATAAGTCGGTGGTGAATATTTCGTTTAAGCGGCCTAATAACTTGGTAGATGTTGCATCGCTAAGCAAGAGCATAGCAATAATTGCGATGGTTAAACTAATATTGATTATGTTTGCATGTAGTAGATCTCGCCATTTTTGTTTTGTACTAAAACCTGCTTGAAACAATAAAATAAGCGGCAAAAACATTAAAAATAGAATGGCTTCGATTCTAAATAAAGTGGCGACTATGATATAAGTCTGCCAAAGCAAGGCATCTTTCAGTTGATGTTGTTGGTAAAAGCGAATAAAAAACATAAGGCTCATGAGATAAAATGCCCAGAAACCCTCATCGCGCATCAACATCTCGAGTACACCACCAACTAGATATTCCGCACTTAACCAAATAAGCGCGCCAGCAATGATTTGTCGTTGTTTGCCACCCGCTAACAGGATGATTTTAATGAAGCTATAGGTGGCGATACCAAAAAAAAGCACGTTGAGTAATTGCGCAGATATATGCACACCTAAGCCAGAGATTTTGTTTACTAGCGAAATGCAAAGTGAATAAAATGGCCAAGGGAAAATATCAAAGCCTGCCTTCCAGTCACCTTGGGTAAACAACTTAGCTGCTTCCAAATATAATACAGAATCAGGGTTAATCCAACCATGTTGAATGTATTGCACTTGTGCGGCAATAAGCACTGCAATTAATACAACCCATATATGCAGTTGTTTGATTGATTTAGTTTCAAGTTTTTGTAATATTTTTTGCATGCTTTTAGTGAATCTGGTGAATGATTTTTGTAGGCATGATTTGCGTTAAACAATGGGTGTGACCAAGCGGGCATTCTCTCTTAAAGCAAGGGCTGCACGCTAATCCCAAGTACTCTATCACTGCATTGGCGCTCATTGGAGGTGTATGGAATGGGTCGCTACTGCCAAAAATAGCAATAAGCTTTTTATTAAGTGCAGCGGCGACGTGCATTAAACCGGAATCATTACTAATGACCGTATCGCAAATAGACATTAAATCAATTGCCTCGCCTAGTTTGGTTTTACCGCTTAAATCAATACATTTATTTTGGGTTAACTGGTTGATTTGATTTGCCACAGGCTTATCTTTATCAGAACCAAATAGCAGCACTTGCCAGTTATTTTTCAGTGCATGATTGGCAACTTCTGCGTAATATTCAGTTGGCCAGCGTTTGGCTTCACCATATTCCGCACCTGGGCATAAGCCTAAAATCTTACTTTTATCATTTTTAATGCCTAGTCTGGAAGCCAATATCCATGAGGCTTCTGGGTTGGAATTTAATTGCGGATTTGGGATGTTTTTAGATAGAATTTCGTTCTTGTTCAAGCCTAGCGTCACAAAACGCTCGACGGTTTTTTTGAGTTTGGTTTTATCCAAACTGCGAATATCATTAATTAAACCGTAGCGCTGCTCACCTAAAAAACTGGTGCGCTTAGGAATGCCCGCCGCCCAAGGTAAGATTGCAGATTTGAATGAGTTAGTGAGAATAATAGCTTGACTGTAGCCTTGATTTTTTAAAGTTTTGCCAAAGGCAATGCGTTGCCAAAAAGCCAATTCACCATGTTTAAAAGGCAGTGCGATTTTGTCTGAAACCTCTGGCATGCGTTCCAGTAAAGGCAATGTCCAAGCGGGTGCTGCGACGTCTATAGTGCAAGTTGGATTATTTGTTTTGAGGGTTTTAAACAGGCTTTGCGCTAGCACCATATCGCCTACCCAAGCAGGACCCAAAACGAGTATTTTTTCTGACATTTAGTGATTTATTTTTTGAGTTAAGTAAGCATTTTTTGAATAAGCTTGCTGGTACTGCGTCCTTCAACCAAGTCTATTAGCGCAATTTCGCCACCCCAGCTTTTAACTTCTTTGCCACCGACGACTTGGGCTGCAGTGTAATCGCTACCTTTGGCAATCACGTGCGGTTTAATCGCCTTAATAAGCTTAAGTGGCGTGTCTTCATCAAATAGAATCACAGCATCTACACTCTCTAATGCCGCAAGCACGCGGGCGCGATCTTGTTCATTCACAACAGGTCGGGTTTTACCTTTTAGCGCGCGCACTGAGCGATCGGTATTGAGGCCTAAAATCAATTTATCCCCACGTTTTTTTGCGGCCTCTAAATAAGTCACATGGCCTGCATGTAACAAATCAAAACAGCCATTAGTGAATACAATTTTTTGTTTGAGTGCTTTCCAAGATTCAACTTTGCGCTGCAATTCAGCCAAGTTGCAAATTTTGTGCGCTTGGCTCAAGCCTTGTTTAGCAGTGAGCGCTTCAAGTAAATCAGTCTGCGTAATTGGCACGGTACCTACCTTGCCAACTACCACACCAGCTGCAATATTAGCGAGCTCTAAACTTTGTAATGGTGATAAATCATGCATCAAACCAGCTGCTAAAGTTGCAATCACGGTATCACCTGCGCCAGAAACATCAAATACTTGGCGTGCAGTTGCTGGCAAATGATGTGTACTATTTTTAATTTTATCGTCGTCGATTAAGCTAATACCTTCTTCACCACGGGTGACCGCAAGAAAATCTAGTCCTAGTTTAGTTTTTAATCCAGATGCTTTCTTAATTAAATCAATATCTTGCGTGCTTGTTCCGCAGGCTTCTGCGGTTTCTTTTTTGTTAGGGGTAAGCGCAGTAGCGCCTTGGTATTTCGTGTAATCACTGCCTTTTGGGTCAACCAGCACCGCAATTTTTTTTGCCTTGCAGCGCTTGATAATCTGGTGACAGATTTTTTCGCTTAACAAGCCTTTGGCGTAATCAGATAAAATAACCACGCTCGGTATTTTTGCAATTTCAGCTTCAAGCACTTTTAATAAAGCGGTGTTTTCAGCCGCAGAAAAAGCTGCGCTATCTTCTTGGTCTAAACGCAACATTTGTTGATGACCCCCCAAAATGCGCGTTTTGGCGATAGTTGGACGCGTTTTGCTAGTGATTAAACTTGCTTTAGTCCCTGTTTTCTTGATGAGTTGGTTAAGTATTTTTGCCTCAGCATCTATACCAACACAGCCGATAAGTTGGGTGTTAATGCCCAATAATGCAAGGTTGGCTGCAACGTTGGCAGCGCCGCCTGCACGCACTTCTTCACTTTTAATCAGTACAACTGGTACAGGCGCTTCTGGTGAGATGCGTCCCACTTCACCCATCACATAACGGTCTAGCATTACATCGCCAATGACTAGCGCATGGCGCTTATTTTTATTTGAAGTGCTTTTGCCAAATTGTTTGACGGTGTTAATTAACGAAAGCATTAGTCAGACTCTAAAATTTCACAAAGACAATGCCCTATAAAAATGTGCGCTTCTTGTATGCGCGCAGTCACACTGGCAGGTACAACGATATTTTGCTGGCACAGCGTATTAAGCTTGCCGCCAGTACCGCCTGTCATGCCAATGGTGGTTGCGCCTACTTCATTAGCAGCTTCTATCGCGCGTACAACATTGGCGCTATTGCCAGAAGTGGTAATGCCAATGAGCATATCTTTTGGCGTACATAGTGCCTCGACTTGGCGTGCAAAAATGTAATCGTAGCCGTAATCGTTGCCCACGGAAGTGATGATAGAGGTATCTGTTGTTAACGCAATTGCAGGCAAACCTTTACGCTCTTTTTTAAAGCGCCCGACGATTTCAGCTGCAATATGCTGGCTATCTGCAGCGCTACCGCCATTACCACAAATTAAAATTTTGCCACCGTTTTTAATGGTGGTTTGCAATAAAATACCAACTTCGCTAATCAACGGGAATAGCGGTTCGAGCGCATTGAACATGGCCATGTGGGCTGTATGTTCACCTTTTAGATAATCAACATATTTCATTAGTAGCTATTGTCCTTTGCTAGCAGTACGCATCGTCATGCATCAAATAATTTTGCACATAATCTTTAACGCCTTCTTCTAGGCTGGTAAATGGCACTTTGTAGCCAGCATCTTTCAGTTTTTGCATTTCCGCTTGGGTAAAGTATTGATATTTACCTTGCAAGTCTTGCGGCATGTCGATGTAAGTAATATGCGGCTCGCGCCCCATGCTGGTCATGACATTGGTCGCTAAATCTTTAAAGTTGCGCGCCTGCCCAGTACCTATGTTATAAATGCCATTGGGAGCAGGTTTTGATGTGAGAGATGCCGTTAAAAAGTATGCAACAACGTTGGCTGCATCTTTCACATAGACAAAATCACGTGACTGCATACCATCTTCAACACCTGCTCCAGTGCCTTTTATGTTATTAGTGCCTTTAAAGAGTTTCATGGTGCCAGTCTCCGAAAACTGGTTAAAGGTGTGAAAAGCCACGCTCGCCATGCGTTCTTTGTGGTATTCGTTAGGGCCATACACGTTAAAGAACTTGAAGCCTACCCAAGCGGGCGGAGCAGGTTGTTTATCTGCGATTTGTTTAAGCACCCATTGGTCAAAAAAATGTTTTGAGTAGCCATAAGCATTGAGCGGACGCAGGTTTTCTATGCTTGCATCGTCATAGCCTGCTTCACCACCACCATAAGTAGCAGCAGAGCTGGCATAAAAAAATGGCACTTTATTTACTGCACACCAAGACCATAAATCTTGCGAATACTGAATGTTAAATTCGACCAACTTATTAAAGTCGGTCTCTGTTGTAGCGCTAATCGCGCCCATGTGAATCACTGCGGTTATTTCGTCCTTAGCAGCGTCGTTGTTCTCTAGCCAATCGAAAAGTTGGTATTTATCTAGATATTCGAGATAATTTCTATGCACAAGGTTTTGCCATTGATTTTCATGGGTGATGTGATCGACAATCACCAAATCATCGCGACCAAGTTTAGTATTGAGATGCCAAGCAATGATAGAGCCTATCATGCCTGCACCGCCTGTTACTACAATCATGAGTGATTACTTTCTTTTAAGCCATTTAACGGTAGTGTTAAAGAGGCCAACAAGTAGTGCAAAAACAATATTCTTTTTCACAAGATTCTTTTTAACAAGAGGCTCTGCTCGAACGACGCGCACATTATACTGCTTATTCTTTTGCACCCAAAGCTTGCGCTCTTAATTTAGTCATTTCTGCGTCTTTTTTAGCTTGCGTGTTATCCCAATCGGTCGAGACCCAGCCTTGCAGATTCTCTAAAGCGATTTGCGTCATGGCGTGTATCCAAGGTTCTGATTCGTTAAGTGCAGGAATATAGTGGTAATCGCCGCCGCCATTACTTTGAAAGATATGTTTGCCTTCCATCGCAATTTCTTCCAGTGTTTCTAAGCAATCGCTGCTAAAGCCTGGGCAAATCACATCGATGCGCTTCGTTTTGGCTTTTCCAAGCGCTTCTAGCGTGCTTGCTAGGTAAGGTTTAAGCCATTCTTGCTTACCAAAGCGCGATTGAAACGCAATAGTGTAGTCATTTTTATCTAACCCTAATGCTTCAGCTAGTAGTCTGGCGGTTTTATGGCATTGGCAGTGATAAGGGTCGCCTTTGGTTAAATGTACCTTTGGCACGCCATGAAAGCTCATAACCAATTTTTCGCCTTTATCAAATTGCGGCTTGCCGTTAATACGCCAATAATCTAATACACTTTGTTTTAAAGCGCCAATGTAAGCAGGGTGGTCGTGATAATTGCGAATGCTACGAATGGCTGGCACATTGCGCATTTTAAGTAGCGTTTTCCAAACGCTATCAAATGCCGCAGCCGTACTGCTGGCCGCATATTGTGGGTAAAGTGGAAACACTAAAATACGGTCACAATGTTGTGCTTTTAAGTTTTGAATAGCCGATTTCATGCTTGGATTGCCGTAGCTCATCCCAAGTTCTACGGCAAATGGGGATTTAATTTTTTCGCCTAAAAATCCTTTTAATAAATGGGTTTGATTTTTGGCATGTGCCAATAAAGGCGAGCCCTCTTTTGTCCACACCGATGCATATTTTGCGGCCGATTTTTTAGGGCGAATTACCAAAATAATGCAATACAAAATCCAGCACCAAATAAAACGTGGAATCTCTACTACGCGCCTATCCATTAAAAATTGTTGCAGGTATGGGCGCAAAGCCTTTGCTGTTGGTGCATCTGGCGTGCCAAGGTTGGCAAGCAAAATGCCTACTTTAAGTTGATCTCCGTGTTTAAAGTCAGGTTCTGGGTTGTAATAAGTCATATTGGGATTCTAATATTGTTTAGCTATTTGTTAAATTCTGTTCCACACCATGGGTAATGAGAAATTGTAATATTTGAACTCCCACCATCCTTGATGTAAATGCCATAATTTTTAGTTCTGCCACGAGTATAGCAAGAGATGATGTTATCAGGACAATCAGTAGGGTCGGGGTGGTTGTCGCACTTATACTCGGCCCAATACTGCATTGTTTCACAACAGTGTTTATGGTTATCCATTAGATAGTGCATTCGAGAGTAACTTCGCCGTCACATCCACAATCGGTATCACACGTTCATACGCCATACGCGTTGGGCCAATCACACCTAGTGTGCCGACCACTTGACCATCGGCCTCATAGGGTGCGGTGATCATGCTGCACTCGTCTAAAGGTAAGTAACCACTCTCGCCACCAATGAATATCTGTATACCTGTTGCAGTTTGGCTGTTATCTAATAACTGCATTAAGCTCGCGCGCTGCTCAAAAATATCAAACAACTTGCGCAGGCTGTTTACGTTGGTAGATAGCTCGTCCACATGCAGCAAATTTCGCTCACCAGCAATCACTACACCTTCGTTTTTACCATCGCCAGCACTCGCATGGATATTGGCTTCTAGGGCAGCACTCATGAGGCGATTCATGTCTGTTTGCATTTGTTTGAGTTCTAAATGCAGTTTTTGTTGCACTTCTTCAAAAGTTTGCCCTGAGAAATGCGTATTAAAGTAGTTGCTAGCTTGTGTTAAGTCACTGGCAGAATAAGGCTTTTCGGCCAAAATTATGCGGTTTTGTACGTTGCCATCGCTTGTGACAATAATCACGAGAATGCGTTTATCGGTTAAAGGTAAAAACTCTAAATGCTTAAATGCCAAGCGTTGGCGCTTGGGTATCATCACTAAGCCAGCAAATTGAGTCAGTTGTGACAGCATATCAGCCGCGCTACTAATGAGCTCGTTTTGATTGGGTGAAGATAAACCACTTTTGAGCTGATTAACTGCTTTGGCATCAAGTGCCTGCACGGTGAGTAAGGAGTCGACAAATAAGCGGTAGCCTTTTTGTGTGGGGATGCGCCCAGCTGAGGTGTGTGGGCTTGTAATAAAGCCAAGCTGCTCTAGGTCACTCATTACATTACGAATAGTCGCGGTGCTGACATCAAGCCCACTATGTTGCAACAGTGTGCGCGAACCGATTGGCTGGCCATCACTAATGTAATGCTCAACTAAGGTTTTGAGTAAAATTTGCGCGCGCTTATCCATACACAGGTGCTATTTTGCCTGAATTAGTTGTGATGTGACAGGTCGATTTGCTTTTAGCTACGCGCAAACTGTGATTTAATTCGGCTATGACAGCATTTACCTCCATTGCCATTATTGGCAAATATATGAATCAAGTGGCTTTGCAGCAAATGCAAACCGATTTGGCAGATTTAGCACGCCATTTAAGGGGTAAAGGTATCGAAGTTTGGCTAGAGCAGAATACCGCCCAACATGCTGAACTCTCTGGGTTTAACACCACAAGTTTGGATGAAATTGGCACGAATGTCGATTTAGCGATTGTGATGGGGGGTGATGGCACCATGTTGAGTGTCGCTAGAGCGCTCATGAATGACAATATTCCTTTGGTCGGTATCAATCGTGGGCGGTTTGGTTTTTTAACTGATTTACGTGCCGAAGACATGTTAAGCCAAATTGATAAAATACTCGCTGGTGGTTATCAAACAGAAACACGCATGCTATTAAAAGCTAGGGTATTACGTGATGGCAAGCAAGTATATCAAGGGTTTGCGTTAAATGATGTGGTGATTAAAAGCGGCTTACGTTTAATAGAAATTGAAGTGGAAGTGGAAGGCAAGTTTGTTTACAAACAACGTTCAGATGGCCTTATTTTAAGCACACCCACGGGCACAACGGCGTATGCGCTCTCGGCGGGCGGGCCTATTTTGCACCCCAATTTAGACGCCATTGCCTTAGTGCCTATTAGCCCACATACACTAAGTAACAGGCCTATTACGGTCACCAGTGCAAGTAAAATTGAGGTTAATTTAGTGCAAGTGGATGATGCACAAATTAGTTACGATGGCCAATTTCAGCTGGCATTAGAACTGGGCGATAGAATTGTGGTGCAGCGCGCTGAAAAAGATATTACTTTGTTGCATCCAAGTGATTATTGCTACTTTGAGATGTTACGTAACAAACTGAACTGGGGCTAAAATTTTTACTAACAATCAAAACTGACTGTGTTACCTGCGCCTTGCCGCACAATGCGTGCTGTCTTCGGCTTGTCGCCTTATCATTTTCGATTCTTAGCAAAAATAGGCATGCTTGCTTTAAAACATAACAACCCGTCATTCCGACGGGAGCCATTGGTTTATATGGCGAACCACGGAACCCAGAAAAACGACACATTTTTAATTAAGTTAGAGAAAAGTATTTTAAATTTCCATGGAATGGTGATACAAAATACTTTATCTACAAAGCGGAAGTGATAGAGAAATAGTTTAAAAGGGAATGGTCCCTTTTAATAGGTTTATGAAATGTTTCAAGACGGATATAGAGAACAAGGATTAAGAAAACTGCTCGTTCGTAAG
>JANNOS010000011.1:0-8957 GCA_031399315.1 Methylophilaceae bacterium
CGATTAGACCAACCACAATCACATCGGCTGTTGTATAGCGTGCCATCATGCCAAGCAACACACTTTTACCAACACCAGAACCTGCAAACAAACCCATGCGTTGACCACGGCCAACCGTGAGCATGCTATTAATGGCACGCACACCTACATCTAATATCTCTTCTATCGGCGCACGCATCAATGGGTTCATCGGTCTTGCATTTAAAGGCGCACGCTGTGAAGATTCTATCTTTCCAAGGTCGTCTAATGGATTGCCAGCGCCATCTACTACGCGACCTAGCAGTTCATTACCGACTGGCAGATGTCGCGCAATATCAGTGCCTCTTCTGCGCGGTGGTTGACCGTGGTGTGGTTTAGGTAGCGCTTCAGCGACTTCTAGCGCAAATACTTTAGCACCAGGAACCACGCCATCTACACTGCTTTGCGGCATCAATAACAAACTTTCTCCATCAAAACCTACCACTTCAGCTTCTACTCGACGACCTTCTGTCAAAGGGACATAGCAAGCGCTCCCGATAGGTAATTTAATCCCAACAGCTATCATCACTAAACCTGTTAGTTTGGTAATACGTCCAGCAATTTCAACAGGTTCAACGATACGTAATATCTCTTTGCAATCGCGAATATGGTCATGCCATCGCACTTGATGCAAATTTTTCAGAGGTAAGTTTTGCGGGGTTAGATTAGCTTGGTTCATGGCAATAACCAATTATTATTCTGCGCCAATGCTTCACTGATTCTTTTCCAGCGCACTTCGTTGCTCGCATCAATTTGATTGGCGCCTGTTTCAACCAAACAGCCCCCCCGTTCGATATTGCTATCTTCCTGAATCTGCCATTGTTGGCTTGATATTTCATCCTTTAAATACTCGCGCAACATGTGCGCATCTTCATGATGCACTAATATTCTGGCTGGCTTTTGTACATAAGACAGGTAATGAATCGCATCCATGACAACAGGTAAAACTACTGTGGGGTCCACATTCAACTTAGCTTTAAGCATCGATTTAGCAATGTCGAGTGCGAGCGATAACACATCATCCGCAATCTGCTCATCGGAATGCTCAAGTGCTTCACTAAAACTCTGTGTCAATTTTAGAAAATTCTGTTTTTCCACTAGTGCCTGTTGTCTAGCTTTTGCCATGCCAACTGCAAACCCTTCTTGCATACCTTTGTTATATGCCTCTTGGCGCACACCCTCAAAAATTTGTGAAACTTCTTTTGTGTCTGCAAGACCTTCTCTTCTTTTTATTTTTGCGCCACCAATACTTGAGTCGCTCTCAGTAAATTGAGACATTTCCCATCGCTCATACGCAGTTTGTTGCTCTTTGGGCTTAGATGAATCGGCTGCTAAATTACGCATGATAAATACTCCTATACATACTGATACCTTTACACATATTGATCGTCGTCACCCTTGCCTGCGAGCATAATCTGTCCTTCATCTGCAAGCCTACGCACAATTTGTAGAATGGCTTTTTGTTGTGCTTCTACTTCAGAAAGTTTGACTGGTCCTTTAGATTCCAAATCTTCTTTCATCATCTCAGCTGCACGTGATGACATATTCTTAAATATCTTGTCGCGCATTTCTTCGGTTGTGCCTTTAAGTGCAACAATCAGCATTTCAGACTGCACTTCTTTCAGCATGACTTGAATGCCTTTATCGTCAAGATCCAAAATATTGTCGAATACAAACATCTGATCCATGATTTTCTGTGCCATTTCCTCATCGTAGCTTTTTAGGCCTTCCATCACGCTGGCTTCATTGTCGCCACTCATAAAGTTCATGATTTCGGCGGCAACTTTCAAACCACCCATGGTTTGTTTTTTAATATTCTCGTTACCCGTGAGCAATTTCGTCATCACATCGTTAAGTTCGCGCAGAGCAATAGGTTTAACACCATCGAGCGTCGCAATACGCAACATCACATCCTGACGTAAGCGATCTGTAAAATGGCCGATCACTGCAGAAGCCTGATCTGGCTCCAAATGCACAAGAATGGTTGCGATAATTTGTGGATGCTCATTTTTGATAAATTCAGCAACTGTAGGTGCATCCATCCATTTCAAACTCTCAATACCGCCTGCATCGCGCGTTTGTAAAATACGATTTAATAAATTAGATGCTTTGTCTTCACCCAACGCTTTTGTGAGTACAGAGCGGATATATTCGTCAGAATCCAACCCAAAACCACTGCTTTGCTGTGCTTCAGTTAAAAATTCTGTCACCACAGTTTCAACTTGATCATTCCCTACCGACTTCATTGTCGCCATTGCGGCGCCAAGTTTTTGTACTTCTTTCGGGCTAAGAAACTTCATCACTTCGGCGGCTTCATCCTCGCCTAAAGCAAGCATCAAAATTGCACTGCGCATTACACCATCATCACTCATAATTTCTGCTCTTCTCTAGCTAACCATTTGTCCAAGTAGAAACCACATTCGCAACCATGCGCGGGTTATCTTTTGCCATTTGTCTTGCCGCACCTAAACTCTGTTGAGAAGCCGATGCAGTCAAAGCAGCCTGCTCAACACTCATATGTGCAATTGCTTCTTGGCTCGCAGGTGCATCCAACATTTTGGGTGTTGCCGTCATTAATTTATTTAATATTGGTTTTAGTGCTCGCTTATAAACCATTAACAGCACTACAACACCGACAACAAAACGTAGTGCATCTTTACCATATTCAATGGTTTCTGGCTTTTTCCACATCGGGACTTCTGGCACAATTTCTACGGGTTCACCCGCAAATGAGCTATTTACAACGGTTAAAGAATCACCACGCTCCTTACTAAAGCCCATTGCCTGCATAGCTAAATCATTAATTTGTTGTTTCTCTGCTGCCGTTAATGGGCGATAAGTTACCTTACCTACTTTATCCGTCACGGGCATATTGTTAACCACCACAGCCACATTCAAACGTTTAATGCCGCCCATCGCCTGCTGTACATACTTAACTGTCTTATCTACTTCATAATTGGTCGTTGTATTTTTTTGGCTAAATACTGGCGCGATTGCAGCATCAGTGGCCGCCGCCACATTTACCTCTGCTGTGCTATTAATAGGCGCTGTTGCATTGGCTGGAGGTTGATTAGAAAGCGCACCTGGCACACCAGCAGCTTCATTGCTGCCATTTGCACTTTGTGATTCATTGCTTTGCATACTTCTCACTGTTATTTCGTCAGGTTTTTGATTGGGCTTATAGGTTTCCGCTGCTTGCTCTAGGCTAGAAAAATCTATTTCAGCACTTGCTTCAGCACGTACATTTTTTGCGCCAACAATAGGTGAAATAATAGACTCAATCCGTTTTGCAATGCCTTGCTGAATCTCGTCAACATATTTAAGTTGAGTAGGGTCTAAGTTATTAGCACCCATTTTCTTAGAAGTATCTGAAAGTAAATTTCCGTTTTGATCGACCACTGTGACATTGGTGGCTGCCAAATCAGGCACGCTACTTGCCACTAAGTGCACAATCGCGCCTACTTGCTGTGCATCTAAATTACGCCCTGCACGCAAATTTAAAAGTACAGATGCGGTAGGTTTTTGCTGGTCACGTACAAATACAGAGGCTTTTGGAATAGCCAAATGAATTCTCGCGACTTCTACTGTGCCGATAGATTGAATGCTGCGCTCTAATTCACCTTCTAATGCGCGCTGAAAGTTTACTTGTTCAACAAACTGTGAAACACCAAATTTATGATTTTCTAATATTTCAAAACCTATATTGCCGCCTTTAGGTAAGCCATCAGAGGCCAACTTTAAGCGTGCTTGATGCACTTGAGCGGCAGGTACAAGAATAGCGTTGCCGCTATCAGAGAACTTATAAGGCACATTCATCTTTTCTAATGCCGCTACAATTGCGCCACCATCTTTATCAGTGTAATTGGAGAACAGAACCCGATAATCTGGTTGTTGGCTCCACAACCAAAACACAGTCATTAATGCAATCACGGCAGCAACACCTGCCAATAGCATTAACTTATTACCTATTTGTGAATTTGAGCCCATTGTGCCCCCATATATTAAAACTGTGTATTAAACTTAAAAACGGTTTAGCTATTAGGTACTATTATGCGCACTGCCTAGATTTTCATATTTAGGAATAGAGCAATTTTCATTGGCTTATTTAGATGCTAAGTCTATCCACAAGGTGATAAATTAATCACATGTGAAATTCGGTGTGAATAATAAGATTCATAGCGATGGTATAAATGGTTATAGGTATGGAGATAAGTCATGAAAACAGGCGGGATTGATTCAAGCAGAATAGAGTCTATGCTGGCGCAACTAAAAGCGGCTGCGCAGCGCCCTAATACAGACCCTACACAGAGTTTAGGTTCAACCATAAGCTCATCAATAGGCATATCAGGTGGTGGTCAAACTGGTGTAAAAGTTAACTTCTCTGATGCATTAAAAGCATCTCTTGATCAAGTGAATCAAGTGCAAGTAAAAGCTGAGACCTTGGGTAAAAACTTTGCCCTAGGCGATGATAGCGTGAGTCTTTCCGATGTGATGATTGCAGGTCAAAAAGCAAGTATTTCATTTCAAGCAACTGTGCAGGTTCGCAATAAGCTCGTTTCTGCATACCAAGATATTATGAACATGCAAATTTGATACGCGATATTTTTATACCTATTGTTTAAAATCATATCCTTAATTATTATTTTTATTTGCCCACAGACTAAGTAGTCCTAAATGACTCCACCTATTATTCTAGATATAGAAGCTTCAGGCTTTGGCAAAAATAGCTACCCAATTGAAGTTGGCTTTATCAATGAATCACTAAACACTTGGTGTGCGCTGATTAAGCCAGAAGCAGATTGGTATCATTGGGACTCCAGCGCCGAAAGCATGCACTACATCACGCGTGAGTCTTTGCTAAACCACGGTAAACCAGCACAATTGGTTGCGCAAGCACTAAACGATCAATTACGTAATAAAACAGTTTATAGCGACGGCTGGATGCATGACTTTATTTGGATTTCGCTTTTATTTGATAGTGCCAATACTGCGCCTCACTTTAAGCTGGAAGATTTGCGTAATGTGCTTACGCCTAAACAAGAAGCTACTTGGCATGACACTAAAAATTTAGTACAACAAGAGCTTAAAATCAAACGTCACCGTGCAAGCGTCGATGCAAAAGTTTTGCAATTAACATGGCAACGTACGCGCGAAAATTAACTCGCTGCTAAATCCTCGCATCTAAGTCTAAGACTTCAATACTTTGCGACCCCGTTTCTAAGCGATATAGCCATGCCAATATCTCAGCAATTGCTAGGTAAAGTTCTGGCGGGATATGGTCATCTAAATCGACCTGCATGAGTAGCGCCACTAAATCTTTAGACTCATGCACAAATACTTTATGTTCTTTGGCTTTGGCAATAATTTGTTCAGCAATAAGACCTCTGCCTTTTGCTACAATTTTAGGCGCATAATCTCCTGATTCATAAGCTAAGGCAATGGCTTGCTGATGCGCATTCGGTTTTAAAACAGCGGCACTTTTTGTATTATTCATGTCGTATTATTCATGTCGTATTATTCATACCGCATTACTCATGATGCGCAATGGTCAAGGCATCAAGCAGTTGACCATTTTTTTCGATTGCTTTAGCTAAGCCTTGCCTTTGATCTTTCAAGGCATTAAGCGTTTGTGCTTGCTCGGCCAATATGCCAATACGCATACGCCCGTCCGCTAGACTTAATCTTGCAGTCACCTTACCTAGATTGGGTAAATGCAGCGTCATTTCACTCGAAATAGGTCTGTTTTCAATAGTTTCTTGCTGCCCTAAAAATTGCTGCTGATTGTTCTCATCTACATTTTTATGCAAATACACATCCCAATCCATTTTCTGTCCTGGCCAGACCAGACCTTGCCAAGATAAATGCTGGTTTTCTAAAATAGCCAACTGTTGTGCCATTAAGCCTGTGAGCGGCGGATTCACTTGGTTTTGTGGTTCTTGTCTAATGGTAGTGAGCGCTTGATTGCTTTGCATTAAGTCATGCAAATGTGACTCATAGAATAGGCCGCTACTGCTTACTGCATATTTTAAATCATGTGCTACGATTTGCGCGTTATTTGGCGCATGTGTCACGACTGCACTTGCCTCAAAGCGCGTTGGCAGCCCTTCGCTATCTGCTTGATTCAAAATATTGCCAATTAATTTAGCTGTTGGGCTAATATCCGCGGTGCTGACAGCAGCATTACTGGCTGTAGATAAAGATAGAAACGTCGGTGTAGGGTTGGCGTGTAAGTAACGCAGCAACAGCGTCTGTCCAGGCTTTGCAGCTAATCCAGTATCCCCTTTGCCTAAATCCATTTTTATTAAAGTGTCTTTAAAACTACCACCCACTTCGACCTTTACAGTATAAGTGCCATCGCCAGCTTGAGATAACACTTGCGCGCTGTAGGCTTGTCCTTTTACAAACTGTGCTGCTCTATCACCAAGCGACTGGATCAATGTACCGACTGGATCGACAGCCAATACAGGTGTGATTTTAGATATCGGAATAATGCTAGCAGTATCGACCTTATTCAACATAATTGTTTGTCTTAAGTCACTCGCCGTACTTGCTAGATAGTTTTTTTCCGTTTTGCGTACTATTAATTAACGCACTTAGTGATGCCATTCTAGGTGAAACAAGGTCTCGAATCTTACTGTCGTTGGCTAAAATACGTTGAATACTAGATGTTTTTTTCTCATACAGATCTTTAGCTAATGGTAATACATTTTGATAATATTTAAGTTGTTGCACATGCTGAGCGCAGATACTTTCCAACTCAGTAAGTTTGTCCCAATCTTCTTTTTCAGCCGCGACTAACATTTGATTACTTATCTCTTCGATTGCGTCGTAAATAAGCATTGTATTTTGATATCCCATTATTTTAAGCCCCTGCGTAATGCGCAATATGCTTATTAACCACAAGCTGGTTCTGGTTTGATAGCGTTGGCGATGCTACTTGAGAAATCGTCGCAGGTTTAATCTGCTCTTCACCAATCGCCTCCCAAGCGCTTTTTAAATCAACCAAAAGCTTAATGATCTCATTCACCATTTCTGGCTGATTGCGGATATTGGCAACCGTTAATCTATGGCTCATATAGGCATAAAGACTGTCTAGACTTTCAGCAATTTCGCCACCTGCTTTTTTGTCTAAACTTAATCTTAAGCCGCTTTCAATAATCAAAATTGCTTTAGAGAGCATCTCGCCTTTATGTTGAATATCTTTATTCTTCATATGCTCGACTGCGCTACGGCAGGCTGTAATTGCGCCTTCATACAGCATAATCGTTAACTTGTTTGGGCTAGCTGCCAGCACACCGGTCTCCACGCTCATTTGAGAATAAACACTTGCTCCACTTTTATTTAATCCAAACATCCTCGTATCCTCTTCTTTTTATGAACTACTATTTGCATTAAGTGCGTTAATTTGTTGCGTTAAAAAGGTGCTCGTTGTCGACATGCTAGATAATAATGTGTCTAATCTTGTGTACTGGGCACGGTAGCGCGCCTCGACAGATGCCAATCGACTGCTAATTTTTGCAGATTGATCATCTACGCGCTTAATCGAGGTGCTAATGCCTGCTGTCCTAGCGCTCAACAGTCCATCTGTGCTTAAAAGATTAGTGATTACCGAGTCTAACTGTGCGGCGTAGCCAATCGAGAAAGTCACTGTGCCACGCGCACCCAGTGCGCCACCATTAATTTTTAAACTTAAACCTTCTGTAACGCTACCAGCCGCACCCACCAAATTAGTGGCACTTCCTGTTGCCGCTGTGCCATTAATGGTCCCTGCGGCATTGACTGTCGTTGATCCAAGCTGGCTTACTGTTACTGCATAGGTTCCTGCTTGGGTTTTGGTGGTACTGCCAGAATATGTAATCAGCGGGTCTGATGCTTTGGCTGAAGGTGCAAATAAGGCAGCAATATCCTTAATATTAGTGCTAATTGCACTGGTAAGCTTGGTGGAGTCTAATGCTAATTTACCATCACGTTGGAATGAAACCCCAATTTGACTTAGTGTCGTCAAACTGCCAGCGCCTGTGATGCTATTACTAAACACTGCTTTTATTTGATTTGTGATAGACCGCGCTGTTGCATCACCCAGAAGTGCGCCCGAAGTTCCGCCTTCACCGCCATATTTAGTGAGGCTACGTAATGTGGTATCTAGTTTATTATAAGCATCCACAAATGTGGTCACAGACTCTTTCACTTTATCTTGATTAGTTGCTACGCCTAGGTTCACGCTTAAGCTGTTACTTGTTTTTAACAAGTTAAGCGTAACGCCTTCTATCGCATCTGTAACCGTGTTGCTAGACTTAACCACAGAAATACCGTCAATATTTAAAAGCGCATTCTTTGCCGCTTGTAGTTGCTCTAAATTTTTACCACTGCCCACTGTTGCGGTTGGGTCGTAGGCTAATTGTGATAGTCCTGTGGTATCCGTATTAACCGTATCGTCATCGGTCGTTGTGATTTTTAAGCTATTGACCTCGCCAGTGTCTTTTGAGATAATCACTAAGCGATTAACAGTGCCATCATTAACGATGCTTGCTGTGACGCTTGCATTTTGTGCATTAATTGCATCGCGTACACCTGCTAAGCTGTTATTTGAGCTATTAATTGCAATAGTAATATCAGTTTTAGCCGTATTTGGCGTAAATGAACTTGGCGTTGGCGGGTTAAGTACCTCTGGCGTAAACGTACCAAAAGAAATGGTGAGCGCGCCTGTACCAATAGTATTAGAAATATTCGCGAACCCTGCCGATGCAATCTTTTGTTGTTGCGCTAATTGATTCACCGTGATTGCATAATTACCAATGGTTGCCGAACCATTCGCTGTTGCGTTAAATACATCCGCATTACCTGATATAGCCGTTTGTACATTAAATTTAGCAGCGCTAGAGAGTGCGCTTACTGACGTTTGAAAAGTAGATAGCGCACTCTTTAAACTGCCATATGCA
>JANNOS010000013.1:0-3518 GCA_031399315.1 Methylophilaceae bacterium
CAGGCGGCTTTGGCCAGCTTGGCAGATTCCACATTCATCTCATGCACTAAATGCGCCATGTGATAATCATCTTGTGCGACAGACGTCGCGCCAAAAGTGTTAGTTTCAATCACATCTGCGCCTGCAGCCAAATACTGCTCATGGATTTCTTGAATCACTTGCGGTTGCGTCAAGCTCAGTAACTCATTATTACCTTTTACAAACAACTCACGCTGACCTGCCGGGGCTTTAAAATCTTTAAATCGACCTGCTTCTCCGTTTGGTTTCGCGCCACGATAATCCGCCTCGGTCAGCTTATAGCGCTGAATCATGGTACCCATCGCACCATCTAGAATGAGGATGCGTTTGGCCAACAACGCGCGCAATTGAGTTTCAGTGGCTGAAATAGGTAGTTTGGTCATTAAAAATGCGTGTCTAAAATTTCGCTAATTTTATCACGCTGACAGACATTTACTGCGTGTCACCACGTCGATATTGCACCGCCTCGGCGATTTGGTTGGGTTTAATGGCGGCATCGCCTGCTAAATCCGCAATGGTTCTGGCGACTTTTAGAATACGGTGATAGGCACGAGCGGACAAATTCAAACGTGAAATAGCAGTTTTAAGTAGTGTCATACCTGCATCATCAGGCTGACAAAACGCATCTATCTCCAGGCTACCCAACTCAAAATTTGCTTTGCCTTGGCGTTTAAGTTGCAATTCGCGCGCATTTTCAACTCTTGTACGAATGATATCGCTATTTTCTGAGTTGGCGGCCGAAGTGAGCTCACTTTCTTTCAGCGCAGGCACTTCAATATGCAAATCGATTCTATCTAATAATGGCTCAGAAATTTTGGCTTTATAGCGCGTTACATTGTCTGGCGTACATCTACACTTATTATTGAAGTGTCCCAAATAACCGCACGGGCAAGGATTCATGGCAGCGAGCAACTGAAACTTTGCAGGAAAATCTGCCTGCCGCGCAGCGCGACTAATGGTGATGTGGCCACTTTCTAATGGCTCACGCAGAACCTCTAATACTTTACGGTCAAATTCTGGTAGCTCATCCAAAAACAACACGCCATGATGTGCTAGCGAAATTTCTCCTGGTCGCGGAATGCCACCACCACCCACCAGCGCTACGCCAGACGCAGTGTGATGTGGACTTCTAAATGGTCGGCGTTTCCAGTTTTCTAATTTATAGTTACCGTTAAGCGATTGTATCGCAGCACTTTCTAACGCCTCAGATTCTGACATGCTCGGTAAAATGCCTGCGAAACGGCCTGCAAGCATACTTTTTCCAGTGCCAGGCGGTCCGCTCATGAGTACGCTGTGGCCACCTGCAGCGGCAATTTCTAGCGCGCGCTTTGCTTGCGATTGTCCTTTGACTTCATTGAAATCAGGATAAGGAAGTATTTGGAATACTGCAGTTGATTCAAACTGCTTAAGCTCAGTATGGCCACTTAAATGTGCGCATACTTCTAGCAAAGTATTTGCTGGGTAAATAATGGCATCTTTTACCAAACTAGCTTCTTGTGCACTTAAATGGGGCAAGATAAAAGCGCGCTTATTTGGTGCATGAATATTACTTTTAGCATTGCTATGCACCATTTGATATGTCATCGCCAACGCACCACGGATTGGCCGCAACTCGCCTGTAAGTGCTAGCTCACCAGCTATTTCATAATTCTTTAGGGCATCTTTCGGAATCTGCCCACTAGCCGCCAAGATTCCTAAGGCTATAGCTAAATCGTAACGGCCACTTTCTTTAGGTAGATCTGCAGGTGCGAGATTTACCGTGATACGCCTAGCTGGGAACTCAAACTGAGCGGTGTTAATAGCCGCGCGCACACGGTCTTTACTCTCTTTCACCTCCACCTCTGGCAAACCCACGATGGTAAAGCTGGGCAGCCCATTTGCCAAATGCACCTCCACCACAACTTCTGGTGCATCCATACCACTCAGGGCACGGCTATAAAGCACGGCTAGACTCATTGTTTTTGCTTTAGCTGAGTTTCTAATTCAGCCAATTTTACTTCCAACTTTATAAGCTGCTCGCGCGCATTTCGCAACACTTCAGCCTGCACATCAAACTCCTCGCGAGATATAAGCTCCATTTTGGTGAATGCGCCCCGAATTAGTGCATTAATATTATTTTCCACATCTGACAATGGACTTGATTTTATTATCTCTTTGATTTTATTAGATAAATCATTTATGACCTGTGAGTTAAACATAGCGATTCCTCATTATTTTGTAGTAGTTTAGCAGATTTTTTAAGCTAATCCGTATCTGTTATACTGCTCATGGATTATTTATCCTGTTGATTATAAACATAATTATGTTTGGCACGTGCCTTGCTTATACGAAATGTGCAGTTTTTATTGACTACAAAAACCTAAAGGGGGTTAGAAATGAAATTCGTATCCGCAATTATCAAGCCTTTTAAGCTTGACGAAGTGCGTGAAGCTTTGTCTGCTATTGGCGTTCAAGGCATTACGGTAACCGAGGTAAAAGGCTTTGGCCGCCAAAAAGGTCACACTGAGTTATATCGTGGTGCAGAGTATGTTGTAGATTTTTTACCTAAAGTTAAATTAGAAGTCGCCATTAAAGACGACATGCTAGACCAAGTGGTAGACGCAATTGAGAAATCTGCAGCTACTGGCAAAATTGGTGATGGCAAAATTTTTGTGTTCAATCTAGAACAAGTTTATCGTATCCGTACCGGTGAAACCGGTCCAGATGCACTTTAAAGGGGCATGACATGAAGAAACTTATATCAATATTATTCTTATCTGCCTTAGTTGGTCTAAGCGCAACGCAATTAAGTTTTGCGGAAGATTTGCCTGCTGCCGCGGCAACTACCGTTGAAACAGTAGCCGATACAGCTGCAACAGAAGCAGCACCTATAGCAGAGCCAGCTGCAACACCAACAGAGACCCCAGCTGTAGAAGCTGCAGCAGCCCCTGCGCCGGCGGCCAACAAAGGTGATACTGCATGGATGTTAGTGGCTACTGCATTAGTCACTTTAATGACGATACCAGGTCTTGCATTATTTTATGGTGGCCTTGTTCGCAGCAAAAATATGCTCTCAGTGCTCATGCAAGTATTTGTGATTTTTTCACTGCTTGGTGTACTTTGGGTCGTGTATGGCTATAGCTTAGCATTTACGGGTGGCGGCGCTTTTATCGGTGGCCTAAGTAAAGCATTCTTAGCTGGTATTACTACAGACTCTTTGGCAGCAACCTTTAGTAAAGGTGTCTATATTCCTGAGTACGTGTTTGTTGTGTTCCAATTAACATTTGCCGCTATTACACCAGCGTTGATTATTGGTGCATTTGCTGAACGTATGAAGTTTGCAGCTGTGTTAGCATTTATGGTGCTTTGGTTTACATTTGCTTACTTGCCAATGGCACACATGGTTTGGTATTGGGACGGTCCTGATGCAGTTACTGACGCAGCGTCATTAACCACAGTGCTTGGTAACACAGGTTGGTTATGGGCTAAAGGTGCCATTGACTTTGCAGGTGGTACAGTGG
>JANNOS010000016.1:0-6276 GCA_031399315.1 Methylophilaceae bacterium
GCAATCAGCAAAATACAATCTGCCCCCATGGCACGTGCCTCATAGACTTGGTAAGCATCTATCATAAAATCTTTACGCAGCACGGGCAGACTGCAAGCTGCACGTGCTTGTTTTAAGTATTCGGCCGAGCCTTGAAAATACTCAACATCAGTGAGTACTGACAAACACGCTGCACCGCCAGCCTCATAGCTTTTAGCAATTTCCGCAGGTTTGAAATCAGCACGAATCACACCCTTAGAAGGGCTGGCTTTTTTAATTTCAGCAATGACGGCAGCTTTACCGTTGGCAATTTTATTGCGGATGCTACCAACAAAATCACGCGCTGGTGATTGTTCACTCGCCAGTTTTTGTACCTGTTCTATACTTAACTTTGCTTTAGCGGCAGCCACTTCTATCGCTTTAGTGGCTAAAATTTTATTTAAAATATCACTCATTGATAAACGATGCCTCGATGCAAAATATAGCCGCCACGGTGTCCGCCATTTGGGTCTTTGTGCGTCCAATGCACCACGCCGCCTTTTGGGTTGTAAACATATTCGCCATGAAATTCCACTTTATCTCCAATTGCAATATCGCTTATGCGTGGTGCTAAATCGATATTGTGCGCAAAAAGCAAGGTGATGCTATCTGACACTATTACCAAGAATTTTTGGTGGCGAGCGCCTTTATTATCGTCTTTAAGTATCTTTACCACTGTGCCAATGTCAGAAATCGCCACATCTCGTGCTTTTTGTGCGTAAAGCTTAGCCGCACTTTCTGCCCGCACAGATTCTTCACTCAGCGGCTTATCTATATTGCCACCAGTAACCATACGCTTGGCATCAAGCGCGTTTGAATCTTTTGCTTTTGGTGGTTCTTCCTGAAAGCAAGCACTTACAAACAACACAAAAAACAAGATAATTACTTGTTTCATCACATATCTTTTGCTGACATGGCTTTTAATGCTTCTAATTTAGCCAAGGCTTGGCCGTTATCTATGACTTTAGCGGCATGCTCAATACCCTCATGGATACTGGCCTGCAGGCCTGCCGTATAAATAGCTGCGCCTGCATTTAAAAGCACAATATCGCGCGCGGCTTGGTTTTTGCAGTTAGCTTCACCGCTTAACACATCTAGAATCATAGCTTTGGATTGTTCGGCATTTTCAACGCGAATAGTTTTTAAATCATGCAAAGGTAAGCCAAACTGTGCTGGGTTGAGTGTGTATTCGCTAATTTTCCCCTCTTTTAATTCGGCAACAAGCGTATCGCCCGTAAACGAAATTTCATCCATACCATCTGCGCCGTGTACCACCAGCACATGCTCAGAACCCAGTTTTTGCAATACTTGTGCGAGTTTACCCGTTAAGTTTTTATCAAACACACCCATCACTTGCCGTTTTGCTGAAGCAGGATTGGTGAGCGGCCCCAACAAATTAAAAATAGTGCGTACGCCTAGCTCGCGACGCACCGGCGCGGCGTGTTTCATCGCACTGTGATGATTAGGCGCAAACATAAAACCAATGCCGATTTCATCCACACATTTTGCCACTTGGTCTGGTGTTAAGTTCACGTTTACACCAAGCGCCTCTAATACATCCGCACTGCCGCAAGTGCTTGAAACAGAGCGCCCGCCGTGCTTGGCAACTTTTGCGCCTGCTGCAGCCGCAATAAAGGCAGAAACGGTAGATACATTAAAGGTTTGTATGCCATCGCCGCCCGTGCCGCAAGTGTCAATTAAATGCGTTCTGTCTGCGATTTCTACTTTGGTAGAAAGCTGACGCATCACAGTGGCAGCGGCAGAAATTTCATCCACGCTTTCGCCCTTAGCGCGCAATGCAATCACAAAACCCGCAATTTGTGCAGGCGTGAGCTCGCCTCCCATGACTTGCTGCATAACTGCAAGCATGTCAGCATGGTTTAAATCTTGGCCAGCCAAAATCTGCTCTAAGGCTTGTTTAAAAAGCACCTAATAGGCTTTCAAAAAATTGTTGAGTAGATCATGTCCATGCTCAGTCAAGATGGATTCTGGGTGAAACTGCACACCTTCTACCGCTAAGGTTTTATGTTTCACGCCCATAATCTCACCATCATCCGTCCACGCCGTAATCTCTAGGCAATCAGGTATGGTTTCACGCTCTATCACTAATGAGTGGTAGCGCGTCGCGGTGTATGGGTTTGGCAAATCCTTAAACACGCCTTTGCTAGTATGGTGTATGAGCGATGTTTTGCCATGCATGAGCGTTTTGGCTTTGATAATGTGACCACCAAACGCTTGGCCGATACTTTGATGACCCAAACAAACGCCAAGCAGTGGAATTTTTCCTGCAAATTCGTGAATAAGCGCCAAGCTAATACCCGCCTCATTCGGCGTACATGGGCCAGGTGAAATCACTATTTTTTCTGGCTTAAGCTCACGAATTTTATCTAGGCTTATCTCATCATTTCGATAAACCTGCACATCTTGCCCAAGCTCGCCCAAATATTGCACGAGGTTATAAGTAAAAGAGTCGTAATTATCTAGCATAAGTAACATTATTTTGCTCCCTTACTATCAAGATTTTTATTATCAAGCCCAGCTTGCACCAGCTCGGCCGCACGTATCACTGCTTTAGCTTTATTTTGGGTTTCTTCCCATTCAGATTGCGGCACAGAATCCGCCACAATACCAGCACCCGCTTGCACGTAGAGTTTTTTGTTTTTAATCACAGCGGTTCTTATGGCGATGGCCACATCCATATCGCCGTCAAAACCCAAGTAACCCACTGCACCCGCGTAAATACCGCGCTTAGTTGGTTCTAATTCGTCGATGATTTCCATCGCACGTACTTTAGGTGCGCCAGAAACTGTACCTGCAGGAAAAGTCGCTTTCAACACATCAATCGCATCTAGTCCTGGTTTGAGTTTGCCTTCTACATTGCTGACGATATGCATCACGTGCGAGTAGCGCTCTATCATCATGTTATCTGTCACTTTAACAGAACCAGTAGTTGCCACACGGCCAACATCATTGCGGCCTAAATCCATCAATTGCACATGTTCTGCGCGCTCTTTTGGGTCGGCTAATAATTCATCTGCTAGCGCTAAATCTTGCTCGCGCGTTTTGCCTCTTGGCCTTGTGCCCGCGATTGGGCGAGAAGTCACTGTGCCTTCATCTAAGCGCACTAAAATTTCTGGTGACGCGCCCACCACATGATGATCACCCATATCGTAATAAAACATATACGGCGATGGATTTAAGCTGCGAAGCGCACGGTAAAGACTCAAGGGAGGCGCATCAAAATCTTGTGACATGCGTTGCGATAACACCACCTGCATGATGTCGCCCTCTAAAATATAAGCTTGCGCTTTTTTGACGGCAGCCTTGAAATTCTCTTCGCCAAACTCAGACACTGCTTGTGATTTTGGCATCGGCAAAGATTCTGGAATCTCTACTGTCGTTCGTAATTTTGCCACTAAATCATTTAAGCGATTACGTGCGTTTGCATAAGCATTAGTATCAATTGGATCGGCATAAACAATAAAATAAAGCTTGCCGCTTAAGTTATCTACCACCGCAATTTCTTCTGAAACCATCAGTAGCACATCAGGCGTACCTATTGCGTCAGGCTTTTGTGTGTTAGCTAATCGTTTTTCGATATAACGGATGGTTTCATAGCCAAAATAACCTGCCAAACCACCTGTAAAGCGGGGCAAGCCTTCGTAAGGTGGGGTTTTAAAACGCGCTTGAAATTGTTTTACAAAGTCTAGTGCGTTGGTGTTTTCGTGCGTTTCTAACACTTTGTCATCTTGAACGACTTCAACTTTGAAGCCATTGGCGACAATGCGTGTTTTTGCGGGCAAACCAATAATGGAATAACGCCCAAAACGCTCGCCACCTTGTACACTTTCGAGCAAGTATGAAAATGGCGCGTTGGCAAGTTTGAGGTAGAGTGAAAGCGGTGTATCGAGGTCTGCAAACGTCTCTAACACCAAGGGAATGCGGTTATAGCCTTGTGCGGCTAGCGCATTAAATTCAGTTTGGTTAATTGTTGTAAACATAATATAAAAATTTCCTAATCATTTTCTAAATAGTCGGGGCAGCTTTTTTGCCGCCCATGTTAACTTGCCTCATAAAGGCAAGCGCACGTCTAGCTTCGCCAAGAAAGGCGCCAACTTAGAAAATCATTGTTTAGAGAAATCATATGTTTACTTTATTAAATATTAAGTACTTTTAATCTATTAACACTACTAATCTAGCAGTTCTATCAATTCAGTTAAATCATTAATGGTTGCATCCACTTGGCTTAAATCAATCGGCCTGCCTTGATTATAGCCGTAAGGTACGGTAACTACAAAACAACCCGCCGCCTGCGCTGCCGCAATATCAGTTGCAGAATCGCCCACCAGCATCGCCTCGTACTCAGGCACATCGAATTTTGCACAAATGTGATGCAGTTGTATAGGGTCTGGCTTCTTTTTATGTAAAGTATCGCCAGAAACTACAATATCAAAAAAATCTGCCAAACCACTGGCTTTAAGTAATGGCAGCGTGAATTCTTCTGGCTTATTAGTCACACATGCAAGCTTTAGACCCTTATTCCATATAGCCTGCAAGCCATCTATTACACCATCATAGGGCTTGCTTTCTGTGGCATTTTTAGCATAATGCGAAAAAAATAAGGGTTCAGCTTGCGCAAATAGTTCTGCATCAGGCTCCACATTTTTTTGCCCCGTTAAACAACACTTAATCAACACCACCGCGCCTTCGCCAATGTAACTCTCCACTTGGCTGTAAGGCAAAACTGGCAAATTTAAATCCGCCAGCATCCAATTTGCCGCAGTTGCGATTTCTGGCGCAGTATGCAAGAGCGTACCGTCAAGGTCTATCATCACAGCCTTAACTTTAAATTTTATCCCCTCAATGTGCGCCAACTTAAAATCACCTTAAAAATTAAATTATCTAAACAATACAATATGTTAGAAAAAAATAAGCGCGCGCATATGTATTATTATGTTAGCGATTATTTTTTGTGCGACAACGCCGTATTGTGACGATAATTTAGTTTTTTAAACTGTCGCTAAAGACGCACGTATTTCAGATACAACAGTGTTGTAACGGTTTTTATCTGTATCCAGTCCTTTAGTGAAGATGGCATTGCCCGCCACAAACGTATCTGCACCAGCCTTGGCGATTTCAGCTATGTTCATCGCATTCACTCCGCCATCCACTTCTAGCCAAATTTCGCGACCCGTTTCTTTAGTATAAGCATCAATTTTTGCACGTGCCAGACGTAGTTTGTTTAATGTTTCTGGAATAAATTTTTGACCGCCAAAACCAGGGTTCACAGACATTAACAATACCATATCCACTTTATCCATCACATGGTCAAGATAATGTAATGGCGTTGCAGGATTAAATACCAAGCCAGATTTACAACCCAAATCGCGCACCATGGCAAGACTGCGATCAATATGTTTTGAGGCCTCTGGGTGAAAAGTAATAATGTTCGCACCAGCTTTTGCAAAGTCAGGAATAATGCGGTCTACTGGCTCAACCATCAAATGTACGTCGATAATGCCGCCCACTCTACCAGCGATTTCACGAATTGATTCGCATACCAAAGGGCCGATTGTTAAGTTCGGTACATAATGGTTATCCATCACATCAAAATGGACTAAATCAGTGCCAGATGAAATCACATCATCAATCTCTTGGCCAAGTTTGGCGAAGTTGGCAGATAAGATACTGGGGGCGATTCTAAAAGTTTTGCTCATGGCTATAATTCCTATTCCGTCATCTAAATTAATGGCTAAACCGTTATTTTAACGCGATTTTGCATTTTTTAGATATGGTTCTTGCAATGCTTCTTGCTTAACTTCTTGCTTAAGATAGGCCAATCCTTCAAAATTACGCTATGCAATTATTTACCATCGGCGTGAACCACACCACTGCGCCTATTTCCATACGTGAACATGTCGCGTTTAACAACGAGAATCTACGCCATGCCCTCAGCGATTTAACCGCTACAAATGCGGCTGAAGCGGCTATTTTATCCACTTGTAACCGTACCGAAATTTACGTGCAATCGAAAGATCCAGAGCCAATCGTACATTGGCTTGCCAATTACCATCAGCTAGCAATTGGCAATGTGCAACCTTACACTTACACGCTCAGCAATCAAGAAGCGGTTAAACATGCATTCCGTGTGGCTTCTGGCTTAGATAGCATGGTGCTGGGCGAGCCGCAAATTTTAGGGCAATTTAAGCAGTCAATTAAAATTGCACAAGATGCAGGCACGCTGGGTACGTTGCTCCA
>JANNOS010000030.1:0-13872 GCA_031399315.1 Methylophilaceae bacterium
CACTTTGGCCATATCTAAAAGGTGGGGTTGCACATTATCTTTTACTCATGTTCATCGCGCTTTCATTTTTTGCTGCCGTTTTAGGGCTGATTTATTATCATGAAACAACCATTGTGGAAGCTACAGCGATTGATTTGCTACCTCAATTACGGGCGGGATATTTAAAAGTATTTTTAGCTTTAGTTTTTGCGAGTGGTATTGTTGCTTGGTGGTTAGTGTTAACGTCAGAAACTAGGCGGGTTGCTCAAGAAGAATCAAATCGTCAGACAGGCTTACTGTTGAGAGAAATCGATTTACATAAACAAACCGACGCTGAATTACAATTTGCACGTCAATTTGCCGAGCACGCAAATCAAGCTAAAAGCCGCTACATTACAGGCATTAGCCATGAACTTCGCACCCCTTTAAATAGTATTTTGGGCTATGCGCAACTCTTGGATAACGACAAAAACATACCTAAAAATAAGCAGCAATCTATTAAGGTCATTCGACGTAGTGGCGAGCATCTTTTATCATTGATTGAAGGCACGCTAGACATCGCCCGCATTGAGAGTGGGAAAATTGTATTTGATATTAAACCACTAAAATTCCCTGAATTTATACAGCAAATTGTGAGTATGTTTGAATTGCAAGCGCGTAATAAAGGCTTGGAATTTAATTACACCTGCTTAGGGTCTTTGCCTGAGGTAGTGAAGGCTGACCAAAAACGACTGACGCAGATTTTAATTAATCTGCTTGGTAATGCTGTTAAGTTTACAGAAAAAGGTCGCATTGACTTCCGCATTCAATACGCAAGAGAAATTGCAATTATTGAAGTTGCCGATACAGGGCCAGGTATTAATGTAAGCGAGCGTGAGAAAATATTTGAGGCTTTTGCGCGTGGTAGTGCTGCTAACCAAATTAATGTTGGTGGTACAGGCCTTGGTTTAACCATTAGTAAATTATTGACAGAACTGATGGGTGGAGAATTGAGTTTTACCAGTGTGGTTGGGCAGGGCACAAGCTTTCAAATTAAATTATTTTTACCACAAATACTTCATGCTAGCGAAATAGAACCTCCAGCATTTGTAAATCGTATTGCCTATCAAGGTCAAAGGCGCAAAGTGTTAGTGGTTGATAATGAAGAAGTTGATCGTGAACTGATTATGAATATATTAGTACCCTTGGGGTTCGAGGTTTCACAGGCTGCGACTGGACAAGAGTGCTTGTATCAATTCAAAACGTTTAAGCCAGATGTAATTTTGATGGATTTGGCGATGCCATTAATGGATGGTTGGGAAGCGGCATACCAAATACGCAACATAGCCCATTCTGATGTCCCCATTGCGATAGTGTCAGCTAATGCATTTGATAAGAACTTGGAAAATGCCGCAAAAATCCCTACAGAAGACTTTATCGTCAAGCCCGTGAACGTGCAAGATTTGCTAGATTGGCTGGGTAATAAGTTGAACATTGAATGGATTAATGAGCCAGAAAAAGCGTTTGCATTAGCCACCACCACAGAACAAACTGGTGCTCAATCAGCGGTAACATTACCGCCAAACGATGCATTGGGAATGCTGATTAAGCACATGAATAATGGCTATATTAAAGGCATACAAAGCCAGCTGAATGACATTGAGTTGTTAGATAAAAAATACCACCCATTTGTAAGCAAAATGAGGCAGTATGCTATCAGTTTTGAAATTGATGCAATGAAGCAGTGTATTGAAGAGTCTAGCTAAAGAATCAAGCGAATGAATAATGTGTTAAAAAATGATAGTCCGACGACAATCGTGCTCATTGTCGATGACGTATTGGACAACCTCGCGGTGCTGCATGATGCCTTAGATGAGTCAGGCTTTACTGTGCTCGTAGCAAACAGTGGAGTTAAGGCACTGCAAATAGCAAAAGATACGCAGCCAGATATCATTCTTTTAGATGCCATCATGCCCGAAATGGATGGTTTTCAAGTATGTGTGAAGCTTAAAGAAAATATAGATACAAGGCATATTCCAGTCATTTTTATGACCGGTTTAACAGAAGCAGAGAATGTCGCGGCGGCATTTGAAGCTGGTGGTACCGATTATGTGACTAAACCTATTCGGCCAAAAGAAGTGTTGGCTAGAATCTCCTCACATTTGCAAACTGCAAAAATGATGACCCAAGCAAGAGGTGCTTTGGATGCCTTTGGTCAAGCAGCAATTGCTATTACACCAAATGATGGAAAAATTGTGTGGCAAACGCCTCTTGCAAGAGATTGGATGCATAGATATAAGCTTTTGGGAATTGATGAAAATTCTGCCGTTACAACTACGGCGCTAATCAATTGGATTGCTCAAGTTAAAACCGCTATTGGCGCTAAAAAATCGCCAGAGCAGTTAACTGTCATTAGAAATGCAGATAGATTAATATTTAGTATCGTTGATTATTTGAGTGAAGAACACTGGGTCATTTTACTCAGAGAAGAATCAGACAACGCGCAAATTGAAGCGTTATGCGCAGTTTTTAAACTCACAAAGCGGGAATCAGAAGTGCTTTATTGGGCAACTAAAGGAAAAACAAATAAAGATATTGCTGATATTTTAGTAGCTAGTCCAAGAACCATTAATAAGCATCTTGAACATGTGTTTGTAAAAATGGGGGTAGAAACCAGAACCGCAGCTGCCTCATTAGCCGCAACTAAGTTAAGAGGCTTAAAATAGGTACTTTGATTATATTCCGTTAGCATTCCATTGGGTTCACCAAAACAATTAAAACCGACTTAACAAGCTAATATAATCAATTATTATTTATAATATATTTACTCAATTAGTCATGCTTATATCTCGATTTACATTTAAGTAAATATTTCATCATCGTCAAACACATTTTTTAATGTGCTGACTGTTGAACCTAACGTACGTGCATATGTTTTTTTATCTGCCTGATAGCACAAGCAGGATGCTGTTTTTAAGCCTTGTCTGTCATGAATAATGATATTGCCGCGACTATAGCTAATAAAGTTTTTGCGTTGTAAAGAGCCTGCCGCTTTGGTAACGCCCACTCTGCGCACCCCTAGCATTTGTGCCAGTAACTCTTGCGTGATATGCAATTCATCCGATTGCGATCTATCTTGAAACATGAGTATTAGTTTTGCCAAACGGCTCTCTAATAAATGAAAAAGATTGCAAGCCGCTGTTTGCATCAGCTGATTATAATTTACAAATACATAGCGCTTAAGTAATGTATTTAGTTCAGGGTTTTGTTCTACTTGGTTGGTAAAATCAGCCGCAGCGATGCGTAATGCAAAACCTGCTTTTTGTACAACAGCACGGCAAGGCGTGATGTTGATGCCTAACATTAAGCTAATACACAGCATACCCTCGTTGCCGATTAAGGTAATCATCAAATAAGGACTATCAGCAATTTGTTTCTCCCACGAAATAACGCCTTCGATAGGAAAGTAAATGTAGTGAATAGTATCACCTAGATTACAGATGACTTCGCCTAATGTTAAATCAACCACCTCGCATAAATCAATAAATTGAGCGCGAAGGCTATCATTTAAACCATTTAATAATTGGTTGCTGCCTATTGCAGCTTGTTTAGTTGACACGTGAATCCGCCTTTTTTATTAGCACTGTAATGTTTAAAAACGCAACAGGCGGCAAAAGGAGTAATCCATTACATGTCCAGATGTCGGAGGCTACAAAGAGTCATGCTAAACAGGCTAGCCTAACAAATACTCAACGTCTGTTCGGTAGCTCACATAAAACAGTGTAAATTATTTATTAGGCGCAAAAGGTACTTAAGTACGCTAGGGCACCAAGAAAGTGCGCGTTGAAAGTGAAAAAATTAAGATTAATAGCAATTAGCAATGTGCGCAAACGAACAGACAGCCACACTTTGAAAATATAAATTACGATTTAAACTTATTTTTAAAGAGAAAATCATGAGTGAATTAACGATACAGCCACTTCTAACAGAAAAAAAATTAGATAAAAATTTAGTCACAAAAAAACATCAGCTGCCACCTTTACAGTATGACTATACTACTTTAGAACCTAGCATTGATGCGCGTACAATGGTATTGCACCATGATAACCACCATGGTGGTTACGTTAAAAAGCTTAATGAGGCATTGGAAAAATTTCCAGAGTTTCAGAATAAATCTGCTGCGTGGCTATTATGTAATTTAGATCAATTACCAACTTCAATCAAAACAACCGTACACAACAATGCTGGCGGGCATCTGAATCACAGCATGTTTTGGCGCGCAATGAAGCCATCTGGCACAAACGAACCAAAAGGGTTGCTGCGTGATGCAATTAATCGCGATTTTGGTAGTTTTTCTGAATTTAAAAAATGTTTTGAAGAGGAAGGCGCCAAGGTGTTTGGATCTGGCTGGGTATGGTTGGTGTGTAGTTTAAAGAATGGCGCCAATATGCAAGTCATCACTACATCGGGGCACGATAATCCGTTAATGCAAAACTTATTACCTGTTTTATTAAACGATGTGTGGGAACACGCTTATTACCTGCGCTATGAAAACCGTCGCCCCGATTATTTACAGGCCTGGTGGAACGTTGTTGATTGGGATCAAACGTCAAACTGCTTTGAAAAAAGATCTCTGTCGGTAAGCGAAATATTGATAGCAGAAAATGAACAATTTTTAGCGACATAAGAAAAAATAGTTCTTATGTACGCTACCACACAGACGCGATGAGCAATTAATTTTAGACTGAACCATAAACTGGCCTAAGTTATTGAATACTTTGAATGGAAGACAAAATGAACTGGGATCTAATTGAAGGGAATTGGAAACAATTTAAAGGAAATATTCAACAGCAGTGGGGCAAACTAACCTCTGACCAGCTGGACGTGATTGCAGGCAAGCGCGAACACTTGGCTGGAAAAATTCAAGTGATGTATGGCATTGGTAAAAATGAAGCAGAAAATCAATTATCGGATTGGCAAAAAAAGCAAAAAAATATTGATGGTTTTGAAAACGAACATTAATTTGCACCATTGGCATTATTTGGCCACGAATAATTGACTAGGATAGAGGTTAAAAATGCACAGAGATCGCAATAATGAGACCTGGTCAGAATTAAAAGCCAAACGGCATCATAAGTTTGATGATGCACCCTTGGATAGCTTAGATGTGATGCAAAGTCAATTAGACGGTGAGACTAATGATGTCCAAAAGGTAAAATATGACAGGGCGGCAAAGCTGGCTACTCATATGCAAGACATGGCCGATTATGCTGATAAAAGAGACTAGCGTATCCAAGTAAAGTGATATAAGAAAAGTGATATGACTAAAGTGATGAAGTTTAAGAAACTAATTTGAATGTTAACTGTATTAAGAAAGATACTATAAAGATACTATGCGCCCACAATTAAAATTTTTATTACCCGATATCAAAACAGCCAATCAAGCATCCGAAGCGCTATTGTTAGCGCGTGTAGACAATAAAAATATTTGTTTTTTAGCAAAACCAGGTACTGATCTTGGCTCATTGCAAGCTGCGAGTATCCTTGAAAGTACTGATGTGATTAATGGTGGGGGAAAAGGTATTCTAACAGGTGCCTCGATTGGCCTAATATTGGGACTATATACGCATTTTTTTCAACCTTGGATAACAGAATCAATGGATGTGAATTGGATAGTATTGATTGGGGTGTTGATGATTTTTGGCGCTGCAACTTCAGCCATAGGGGCTGCTATTTTCAGCACTAATTTATTTAATAGTGACTTAAAAAAATATAAAACCAAGATTGATAAAGGTGCAATTTTAATGCTTGTGTCAGCGCCCCTTCAACGCTCAAGTGAAATAAGAAAGATAGTAAGTAGATCACACCTCAGGTACTAATTTAAGTTTTAAATTTCTACTATCAATACCCGCCAGCAATACCTGCTATAGTTTAAATCAAAAAAAGCCCTCGAGATTCGAGGGCTAAGCCACGTTATCAGGGGACGTGGTGGAGATTGCAGTCAATCTATATGCTTGGTATTAAATCCACATAGTCTTGTAATTGTTCAGTTTCTAAGTAATGCCAGTTGAAAGGTATGTTGACTGAAAAGATTCACTATGTATGTGCGCTGAACAACATATGGCATAACTTCTTAATCTAAAATGAAAGTAAATTGGTTGCTAGCAACAAGGATATGCTTTTGAGAAAGCAGCGTTGTAAAGCTTTCCGGTGTTATAGGGCGGCTAAAGAAGTAGCCTTGACCTTCTTCGCATTGGCGTGCTGTTAAGAAGGCTAACTGGCTAGGTGTTTCTATGCCTTCTGCAACTACTTTTAGTTTTAGGCTATTGCCCATGCTAATAATAGCGCTGACAATAATGTCTTTGTCTTTTGCGAATCCTATACTTTGAATAAATGATTGATCGATTTTTAACACATCAATCGGAAACCGTTGTAAATAACTTAGGCTAGAATAACCAGTGCCAAAATCATCCACCGTTAGTTTTACTCCCATCTTTTTTAGCTGCTGCAGAATTTGTGTGCTGCAATCTGCATCTCGCATCAGCACAGACTCAGTAATTTCTAACTCTAAACATTCTGCTGCTAATCTTGTTTCAATTAATACAGCTCTCACATCTTCTACAAAGTCTTTATGTAAAAACTCTTGCGCAGATATATTAATAGCAATAGTGAAAGCTGGTAGCCCTTTATCTTGCCAAATTTTGGCTTGCTTGCAAGCTTGGCGTAAAACCCAACGGCCAATCGGTACAATTAAGCCAGAGTCTTCTGCCACTGGCAAAAAAATATCTGGAAACACTTCACTCAACGCATCATGCTGCCAGCGCAGTAAAGCCTCAGCCCCTGTAATTTTGCCCGTAATAAGATTTACTATCGGCTGGTAATACAAAATAAATTGCTGTTTTTCTAATGCTAGCCTTAAATTATTTTCAATGACTAATCGTTCGATAGCACGTGTATTCATTTGAGCTGTAAAAAATTGGTAATTATTGCGACCTTTTTCTTTAGCGCAGTACATGGCCGTGTCTGCGTTTTTTAATAAAGTTTCAGCATCCTTTCCGTCAGCAGGGTAAACGCTAATACCAATGCTGGAGGTGATATGTAATTGGCTTTTGCCTATATCATGCAACGCTTGTAGTTCAGCTAATATTTTTTGCGCGGATAGCGCCGCATCTTCGTTACTTTTAGTTTCGGCCAATAAAATAACGAATTCATCACCACCCTGGCGGCTCACTGTATCGCTATCCCTTACACAATTTTGTAAGCGTTTAGTCACCGATTGCAATAATTTATCGCCAGTAGCATGACCAAGTGAATCGTTAATGTGTTTGAAGTTATCTAAATCTAGAAAAAGCACAGCAAGCTGTGTATGGTGCCGATTAGCGAAAGTAATTGCTTGCGCAATACGGTCGTTGAGCAACATGCGGTTTGGCAATTTGGTTAAATAATCATGTTGTGCAGCATGTTCCATTTTTTTTGTCATGGCTTTTGCTGCACTTACATCATGAAATACGATGACCACACCTGTTAACTTTTCATCTTCATTGTGGATGGGGGAGGTTGAATCTTCAATCGCCAATTCAGTGCCGTCACGCTTGATTAACACTGTATCGGGGGCTAGCGTTCTGGGTTTATCGATTTGCAATACCAATCCAACGGGGTCAAAGGCGGGCTTGCGCGTGATGCCGTTAATAGTGTTAAATACTTGATTGATTGGCTTGCCATATGCTTCCTCGCGTGGCCAGCCTGTGATTTTTTCAGCTGCAATATTCATGTAATCAATATTGCAATTAATGTCCGTGCAAATAACGGCATCACTAATAGAATTTAGCGCAATTTCGGCACGTACTTTTTCTTTATATGTTGATTGATCGATAACAATGGGTTCGTGAATATTCCCATTTTTAGAGCGAATTAAAGTATTTTCCACAGTGTATTCACTTTTCAGGTTGTCTTTGTCAATATTGATTGATTATCCACAATTGAAAAAGACCGTCTGTGCATTAGCGAACATAAGGTAATTAAGTTGAGTAGCGTTTAATTATATTGTTTTGACTGTGTAGAATGAGTGAAAGTGATTAGGTGGCAATGCCGTGAAATGCTGGCAATAACCGATCAAACTCTACCTTAACTACTTGATAGCATTCACAACTGCGCTTTTCTAATTTTGCCCTATCTACTACCTTAATATGGCCGCGGCTGTAAAGAATAATACCCTCTTGTTGTAATCTACCCGCGGCTTCGGTGACACCTTCACGGCGCACGCCCAGCATATTGGCGATTAGCTCTTGTGTCATGCTTAGCTCGTCGCTGACCAATCTGTCTAGGCTTAATAGTAACCACCGACATAGTTGCTGTTCAACCGTATGATGCCGATTACACACGGCTGTTTGCGCCATTTGCGTAATTAACGCTTGCGTGTAACGCAACAATAAGCGCTGTACTGGGCCGCCGCGGCTAAATTCTTCTTTTAGTAATTGCGCTTTTAGTCGGTAAGCATGGCCAGCACTTTGCACAACGGCGCGACTAGAGGTGGTTTCGCCACCCATAAACAGCGATATGCCCAAAATGCCTTCGTTTCCCACCACGGCAATTTCAGCGGATGCACCATTTTCCATCACATACAACAGCGAGATGATAGATGTGGTCGGAAAGTATACGTGTGACAATGTGCCGCCAGACTCATACAGCACTTTACCCAAAGGGAGCTCAATATGCTCCAAGTTCGGGAGTAATCGGTTAAATTCCCCAATGAGTAGTGCGTCAAGCAAGTGGTTTTGTTTGGGGTTTGGGGTTTGGGGTCTGAGGTTTGGCGTTGCAAGCATTTTTTTCCTATATCAAAAAACTAATTTTTTTATTTTTTGATGGTAGGCAAAAGTCTACTCTCTGTATGTTCGCTAAGCAACATATAGAATTATTGGCGTGCAGATTTTCTAATCAAATTTGTTTAATGATATTCAGGCGATTGAGCTTACAGAGGTGCCACAATGGGCTTTGATTGCTCGATTACCATTTCAGCTATTGCTGATTTGGCTAATGTTGCTGGCGGTGCTTTTTTGGTGTCGCTAAGCTGCGCTATAGTTTGGTTTTGCGTTAATCCACCCATAGCGTCTTTGCTACTAGTTTTATCTTCAGCAAGTGCTGAATAAGCGCCAAAAATCAGTGATGCAATAATTATAGTACCGATAAATTGATACATGATCATTCCTTTATAAACATAGATGTGGCTGTCGATTGACAATAACGATGCTATGACTTGTGATATATCGCGTCTGTACGGTAACGAACTTTAGGTTAATTAAAATAAAAATAAGCCGTTTATATGTTCGCTAGCGCACAGGCGAAGGTTTTGTAAAAGCGATAATTGAACTCGTACTAGCTAATTAGATGAGAAGGTTTGCCATGACAAAGATTAACCGAGCCTAGCGCAGTATTTAACGCGCTTTTGTATGCATGGCACTGGCTTAGTAAAACGCTCAATATCATAGGCAAATAAAGCTAGTTCAATATCAAGAGTCAATAAGTTGTATGTCTTTGGGTTGCACTACACTGCAGCCAAATTCAACAAGCTTATTTTACAAACTCAACTAAAGAGAGAGGTTGTTACCGTTTGTAATTGGCTTTTGCGGATATTACCTTCCCATTGGCAATCGTAGTTTTGACACTTGTATCGATATACCAAGCTGAACAAACTTCTAAAGCGATCAACACTGCGGCGCCGTATGCGGACAGAACAGCCGCCACAAATTGGACATCTCATCATTTGAATCATTTTTATATTCATCCAGCTTAAACTTTATGATTGACACGTTAAATGTTTCACTCGACATGGTCTGTGCGGTACCTAACATTAATGAATATGTCGATTAAATAGGTTAAGAGTTGCAGGCATTCATTCAAATTTTTATGACATATGTTCGCTATCACACAGACGACAAAAAAGCATCAACCTACAATCATCATAATCGTTGATATAGAGAAGAGTTTACGATGAGTTATATCACCACAAAAGATAACACCAAATTATTTTATAAAGATTGGGGTACAGGTAAGCCAGTCATATTTTTGCATGGTTGGCCGCTGTCATCTGATAGTTGGGATGATCATGCAATGGCGGTAGCGGATGCAGGGTTTCGCAGTATCTCTTATGACAGGCGGGGCTTTGGTCGGTCAACACATCCATGGGGTGGTTACGATTACAATACACTGGCCGATGATTTAGCTGCAGTGATTGAGCAAACAGGCGCAACAGATGCCACCTTAGTAGGATTTTCGATGGGCGGTGGTGAAGTAGCACGTTATATGTCACGTCATGGCGGTAAATCAGTTGCAAAAGCAGTGTTGGTATCATCTATCGTGCCTTATATGTTAAAGGCTGATGACAATCCAGAAGGTACAGAGCAAAGTGTATTTGATGGAATGGTTACGAGTATGCAAGAAGACCGCGCAGCATTTTTTGCTGATTTTTTTAAAACATTTTATGGTGTGAACATGCTCTCTCATCCCACTAGTCAAGAAGTACTTGAGTGGTCACGAAGCGTTTCAATGCTAGCTAACTTAAAAGCGACGTTGTCTTGTGTTGAAGCATTTTCATCCACTGATTTTCGTGCCGATTTAAGCGCATTTAAAGTGCCCACACTGATTATTCATGGCACTGAAGATAAAACAGTGCCAATCGATGCGTCTGGCCGAGCTGCTGCCAAAGACATAGTTAATGCTGAGTTAATTGAATATCAGGACGCGCCACATGGCCTGCTTGTAACTGAAAAGCTAAGATTCACTCGCGATTTGCTTGCATTTTTACGCAATTAAAAAATGGCTGAATCAAACAGTACCCAAATGATAAGGATGAAAAAATGAACATTAAACCCCAAAAAACAGGTGAATTAACCAGTCTAGGTGAGCTGATTCAAGACATGTCGGTTGCAATGCTAACCACATTTGAAGATGCGGATGAGGCACTGAAGAGCAGACCAATGGCGCCACAAGAAATGTGTGAGCAGGGTGCAATTTGGTTTTTAACTGATCCAAACACTGACAAGGTAAAACATTTACAAGTAATGAATTTGGGATTTTCAAATGAATCAGATAGCACTTATGTCTCCATTTCTGGTCATGGCGAAATTGTAAACGACCGCACACGCATTGATAGTTTGTGGACAGTGTTTGCAAGACCTTGGTTTCCAGATGGCGTCAACTCAAGCAATTTGGCTTTATTAAAATTTGTGCCACATTCAGCAGAATTTTGGGATGCGTCTAATAGCAAAATGGTACGCATGCTAGCCATGGCAGCATCAATTATTGCAGCCAAACCAATAGGCATGGGCAATCATGGCAATTTAAACGCACTTTAGGATTATCCAACAACTTTTTTTAATTAAGGGAAATGCAATGAAAAATTCAATCATATTTTTAGCATTATTTTCTGGTATCAGTTTAGCTGCATGCGATAAAACTCCTGATACTGTTGTTGTACCAGTGCCAGGACCTGCTGGCGCTACTGGGCAATCTGGCGATGAAGGGATTCAGGGCAAACCTGGCAAGTCTGGTGACGAGGGTATTCAAGGTCAGCCTGGCGAATCTGGTGGTGATACGACCATTATTATTCCACCACCCGTTGTTGAGATGCCACCGGATATTGTGCCAGAACCATCTTCTGGGACACCTGCTAATTAATCATTCATTAAAAATCAATACTGGAGAACATCATGAGCATTGGAACCATACTATTAATCATATTAATTTTAATGTTATTAGGCGCACTGCCAAGCTGGTCACACAGTAAAAGTTGGGGTTATGGCCCTAGTGGTGGCATAGGTTTGGTGGTAGTTGTGCTAATTATATTGGTGGTTATGGGAAAAATATGATTGCAAAACTTAGGCTTGCGGCATGCAGACAAGCCTTGAATATTAGTGTTTTAAGTGGGTTGGTGCTACTTACCGCCTGTGGTGAAATAGCTAAGCAGCCGATTTCAGCTGGGATTGGTTCAAACCCATTGTTGCTAGCACCAAACAAAACACTCATCCCCACTATGCATATTGCTCCAGCTATTGGCTGGCCAACCGTGGTAATACCAGTAGCTGCTACAGGTACTCGTGTGACAGCATTTGCGAATGGTTTAGAACACCCACGTTGGCTTTATGTATTACCAAATGGCGATGTGTTGGTTGCCGAAACCAATGCACCGCCTAAACCTGATGATGGCAGCGGGATTCAAGGTTGGGTAATGGGTTTGGTGATGAAACGCGCCGGCGCTGCTGTGCCCAGCGCAAATCGGATTACTTTATTACGTGATGTTGATGGCGACGGTGTGGTGGATATACGATTGCCTTTTTTAGAAGATTTGCATTCCCCTTTTGGCATGGTGTTAGTGGGCGACAAGTTTTATGTAGCAAACTCTGATGCGGTCATGCGTTACAACTATATTGAAGGTGAAAAACAAATCACGGAGCCAGGGGAGAAAGTGGTTGATTTACCCGCAGGCCGCATTAATCATCATTGGACTAAAAATATCATTGCTAATACAGATGGTACCAAGCTGTATGTAACGGTTGGCTCTAACAGTAATGCGGCAGAGCGCGGCATGGATGCCGAGTCAGGTCGTGCGGCTATTTGGGAAGTCGACATTCCAACTGGGGAGCATCGAATTTTTGCTTCGGGTTTGCGTAACCCTAATGGTATGGCTTGGGATATAAAAAGTAACACTTTATTTACAGTAGTAAATGAACGCGATCAAATTGGTAGTGATTTAGTGCCTGATTATTTAACATCGGTACTAGATGGCGCATTTTATGGCTGGCCTTATAGTTATTATGGGCAGCATGTTGATGAACGTGTAAAGCCACAGAATCCTGAATTAGTTGCTAAAGGGATTCAGCCCGATTACGCATTAGGGGCACATACTGCATCGCTTGGTTTAGCATCCTCAATTGGCACATCATTACCTGCGCAATTTGCAAATGGCATGTTTGTCGGCCAACATGGTTCCTGGAATCGCAGACCTTTAAGTGGTTACAAAGTCATATTTGTACCATTTGCAAATGGTAAACCTACAGGTGCTCCCATTGATGTGCTAACAGGGTTTGTAAGTAAAGAAGGCAATGCCTACGGCAGACCAGTAGGCGTTGCATTAGATAAAACAGGCGCCTTGCTAGTAGCTGATGATGTAGGCAATACCATCTGGCGAGTCACTGCCAGCGACAGTGCGATAAATAGCGCTATCAATAAAAATCGTGGTTAATTTAAGCAAAAAAAATGTCATAACAAAAGATATTTCCAAAAGCATCCCAAAAGTTTTATCTCAAAGACAACTCAATAAAATGCACGCGTACTGGCGTGCGGCCAACTACCTGTCTGTTGGTCAAATATACCTACAAGACAATGCCTTACTTAAACAAAAGCTAAAATTAAAACACATAAAACCGCGCTTGTTAGGGCACTGGGGCACGACGCCTGGGCTTAACTTTATCTACGTTCATTTAAATAGGTTAATTAAACAACATGATTTAAACATGATTTTTATTATTGGCCCTGGCCATGGCGGGCCCGGCATTGTGGCTAACACGTATTTAGAAGGCTCGTACACCGAGCGTTACCCAGCGATTGAGCAAAATGCGGATGGCTTAAAACGTCTATTTAAGCAATTCTCATGGCCGTATGGCATACCCAGCCACGTCTCGCCCGAAACGCCAGGCTCTATCCATGAGGGCGGAGAGCTTGGTTACTCGCTTGCACACGCTTATGGTGCTGCATTTGATAACCCTAGTTTAATTGTGGCGTGCATTATTGGCGATGGTGAAGCAGAAACGGGCGCGCTGGCGACCAGTTGGCACTCAAATAAATTTTTAAATCCGGCACGCGATGGTGCGGTGATCCCTATATTGCACTTGAATGGCTTTAAAATTGCCAACCCCACCG
>JANNOS010000095.1:0-5129 GCA_031399315.1 Methylophilaceae bacterium
GGCGCGAGTGGCCAGTAAAAGGAAAATACCTCACCAAGGCAGATGGTGTTGATGCTGGCAAAGTAGCGTGCCGTGTGTATAAAACCATCAAAGCTCGCCGCCTGTGGGATGTAATTATGTCCAGCACCTACGATTTTGCTGAGCCAGGCTTTATCCTCATTGACCGCGTAAACGAGATGAACAATAACTGGTTTTGCGAGAATATTCGCGCGACTAATCCATGCGGCGAGCAACCATTGCCGCCTTATGGCGCATGCTTGTTGGGCTCAGTGAATTTGACTAAATTTGTTCGTAATCCATTCACCGATGAAGCGCAATTTGATTGGGCAGAATACCGTGAAGTGGTAGGCGTGTTTACGCGCATGCTCGATAACGTGGTCGAGATTAATGGCCTGCCATTGCAACAACAGCGAGATGAAATCGTGCGTAAACGTCGCCACGGCATGGGTTATTTGGGTTTAGGCTCAGCACTCACCATGATGAAAATGAAATATGGTGAGGAAGAATCAATTAAATTTACCGAAGAAGTGACCCGCGTCATGGCCGAAGAAGGCTGGAATATCGGCGTGCAGCTGGCTGAAGAAAAAGGCGCTGCGCCGATTATGGAAGAGAAATTTGAAGTCACTGCCGACATGTTGGCAAAACGCCCAGAAATGGCGGCCGATGGCATTAAAGTTGGCCAAAAAATTGCAGGCAAAGTGTTGCTAGGTAAATACAGCCGTTATATGCAGCAGTTTCCAGAAGGCTTACGTAACCAAATCGCCAGCAAAGGCGTGCGCTTTACGCACCACAGCTCAATTGCGCCAACTGGCACCATTTCATTAAGCTTGGCTAATAACGCCAGCAACGGCATTGAACCTAGCTTTGCGCACCATTACGCACGCAACGTGATTCGCGAAGGTAAAAAATCGAAAGAAAAAGTCGATGTATTTTCTTTCGAGCTGTTGGCTTACCGCGAGTTGATTAACCCAAAAGCCATGCCGTTTAGCGATAAAGAAGATGAAAAGCTGCCAGATTACTTTTTAGATTCTTCTACTATCATGGCCAAAGCCCATGTGGATATTCAAGCCGCATCACAAAAATGGATTGATAGCTCAATCTCAAAAACCATTAACGTGCCGACTGATTACGATTTTGAAGATTTTAAAAACATCTATTTATACGCTTACGACAAAGGCCTAAAAGGTTGCACAACGTTTAGGTTTAACCCAGAGGCTTTCCAAGGCGTGTTGGTAACAGAGAAAGATTTAGAAAACACCACCTATAAATTTACGCTAGATGATGGCAGCGAGATTGAAGTAAAAGGTAACGAAGAGATTGAATACGATGGCGAGATACACACAGCGCCGCCAACCTCTACGATGCATTAAAAGAAGGATATTACGGGAAGTTTTAAAAGGGAGAACTAACATGAAAGATTTCACACAAAAACGAGTGGTTGCTATAAAAGCATGGTTTGCAAAATTTGTGGCTGAGTCTGCGCCCTTGCAAGATCTACAGTATTTAGGAGAGAAGTTATGGCAGTTAAAATAGATAAAAAAATCACTGGCTATGCGCTGGTGAACGAGCAAGATAAAACAGATGCTGCAAACAAAGCGGCAGAGCTTAAAGACCTTAACGCGAAAATCGTGCAAATTGGCGAGCCGCTAGATCGCCCAGAAAAGATTACTGGCTCTACCTACAAGGTAAAAACGCCAGTCACTGAGCATGCGCTCTACATTACCATTAACGATGTGGTGATGAACGAAGGCACACCGCAAGAGCACCGCCGCCCGTTCGAGATATTTATTAACAGTAAAAACATGGATCACTTTCAATGGATTGTCGCCTTAACACGCGTGATGTCTGCGGTTTTTCGCAAAGGTGGCGATGTTACCTTTTTGGTGGAAGAACTTAAAAGTGTGTTTGAGCCAAGTGGTGGTTACTTTAAAAAAGGCGGCCGTTTTGTGCCGAGCTTAGTGGCAGAAATTGGCGAAGTGGTCGAGCAACATTTGCAATCCATCGGCATGCTTAAAAAGCCAGGGCTAGATGAACACCAACAAAAACTGGTCGATGAAAAACGCACCGAATATTTTGAAAAACACGCCAAAACGGGTGAAGAGATGACCTCAGAGGGCTTCCCAAAAGGCGCACAACTTTGCAATAAATGTAATACCAAAGCGGCGATTGTGATGGATGGTTGTTTGACTTGTTTGAATTGTGGCGAGAGTAAATGTGGTTAGGGAATAATTGGCAGGAAAAAAATATACGGGTGTTTGTTGTTTTTGTGGGTATGAAGGAAAGCTTTCAAAGGAACATATCTTTCCTAACTGGATAGGTAACATATTAAACAGAAATCAACAAAAAAGAATAGAAACCTATTTTCCTATTGGTGAGTCTATTGATGAAAAGCAGCCAGTTTTCAATAAACAGTCTGGTGCCATACATACAAAGAAAATTGCAAAAGTATGTAACACTTGTAATAACACTTGGATGAGTGAAATAGTCAGCAATGCAAAATCAATCGAATTAAAATTACTTAAAGGTGAATTTAAAAATAACTTAGATAGTGTAAGTAAGGTTAATTTACTAAATAACATCACATTAATTGCATTAAATATTGATAAAGCCACCATAGATTTAGTAATAGATGACTCTCATAGAAAGCAATTCAAAGAAAATAAATCATTATCGTTTGTAGACTTTGTTTATATTTATTATTTGGAAGATGTAGATACAGATAGCCCTAATATGTTCTCTGCATCGGGTAAACCTAGAATTGATCTTCCACAAGAAAAGGATGGACAAAACTTAGCTGTTAAGATAATTGTGTACCACTTTGGAAATTTAGGTGTTCTTGTTGTATTAAGTGAGTTTCATGCTACTTATTCTATGCTTTCTGAAACTTCAAAAGACTTTTTAAGTAAAGGTTTTAAACTTTATCACTCATTAGAAAATAGTCTTCAAGAGGAATTTGAGGAGGTCAGAGCTGTTAATAGAATGGAGTTTTACAATGGAGTGAAATTGTTAGTAAAGGATATACAAGCTTTCTACAATCCACCTCAACATATCTATAACCCTTGGCACTAAAAAACTTTCTAATCTCAAAATCAATGTGGTCAAACTATTTTGATTTTCTGAAACTCTACTTATCGCCTCTTGGCGACCTACTTTATTTTGCCTGTCCAAAATAAAGTGGGGAAACAAATACCCGCAAGGGGCATCCCCAACATCACACCTTGCTGAAGCAAGGGTTCTGTTGTGAAACTCGACCAAACAAGTGATTAAAAGCAGTCGCTTGTTTTGGGACTCGAACAGTGCGCGCCTCTTAATCCTAAATGTGCTCACATGCTCGGCGCGGCACAAGGGGATTAAAACCCAGCTTGCACAAATTGAAATAACTGTTTAGATTAATAAGACCAACTAATAATACTAAAGGGCTTATTCAGATGTTTCCAAATCTTTCCATTGCTACAGACAATATCTATAAATTTGCTTGTTTGTTTGGGTTAGCACTCATTCTTGCATCTATTTTTTCATTTGTAAGTGTATATAACTTTACCTTTGATAAAAAAATAGCGTTAAGCGAGACAATTATTTCGATTGAGGCAAAAAAAGAGCGTACAAAGGTTGAAGCAGATACACTTGAGTTATCCAAAAAACTTATAGAAGTTTCTAAAGCTAATGAAAAGTTCGCTAATCAAGTTACTGGAGCAGTCTGCGGTATAGGTTTAGTGCTTAGCATTTTCGGCGCTTGGGAGTGGAAAACTAAGATTCAAACTCGTGATGATTTATTAGCAAATTTACAAATAGAAAAACTTCGGGCAGAAGTTAATGCTTTGAAAAAACAATCGCGTTTTACGCGCAAATAGATGCCCTGCAAGCCAATATCCCTGCGGGTTTCACGTACGAATAACCAGCTTTAGCTGGTATATTCTGCGGGGACAACCCTTGCGGTCGCCAGAGCATCTATTTTAAAGTGGTTTTACCGAGCCACAGCTTGCATTTATCTATTTTCCGCCAATAGTAGGGGTCAGCATCGAATTATTTAGCTGAGAAAATTAATCGACGCTGACCCCTTTAGTTGCTTTAGTTGACCCCTTTAGTTGCGCTTTAGTTGCGGTAAGTCTAAATCAAAGCAAAGCCCTATTCGGGGGGGGGTGCGTCTTAGGTGAGCTTAAACATCCATATAACGAACATGACTATTTATCAGTAGTAGCACCGGTTCCTGTTCCAGCGCCACTAGTTGCATCTCCTGTACCAGCGCTATCTTTCTCACCACCGGCTCCTGTCCCGGCACCACTGGTAGCATCTCCAGTACCAGCGCCACTAGTATCTTTTGGCTCCGTACATCCTACACAAAAGACAACAGTCAATAGTGCTAAAATTTTCCAAACATTGAACTTTTCCATAAGAAAACTCCTTTATTAATGTTTAATAAGAGGTAATAAGTTTATGCTCTACAGAAAGCCTTGTATGTGCGATGGCGCACTTAGTAAAGAATAATGGGGGTCAGACCACGATTATTGGCCTGCTCTACAGACCAATATCCATGCGGGTCTCACGTACGAATAACCAGCTTTAGCTGGTATATTCTGCGGGGACAACCCTTGCGGTCGCCAGAGCATCTATTTTAAAGTGGTTTTACCTAGCCACAACTTGAATACTTAATCTTTCTTTAGCGTATTGAGTTTCACTAATACACTTACGTAATACATTTATTTTTGATGCAAGCTAGCATTTAACTGATCAATCACCTCTGCCCAGTCTGCATCTTTAAGCATCTCTTCACGTAAAAACGCAGCCTGCGCTGGTGTCCAAAAAGAGGCTTCAGAAAGTGATAGGCTACTTGCTAAATGGTGATGGGTTTTGATAAAACTTTGAATTGCAGAGTCGTCAGACGGCAAGCCAAGTTGCGCAAATAGGTTGTTAAGCGTGTGCATTGTAGATTCCATCAGTCACCTCGATTGTAGTTACATCTTGCAAGCAGTTTAGTTTATATCATCCTAAACTTGTATGCGCACATTTCATATAGTGTAGCTCTTGAATAATAGGCACAGGCGACAATAATTGCTTGGCCTGCAACCGCAAGGTTGTCCCCGCAGAATATACCAGCTAAAGTTGGTTATTCATGCGTGAAACCCAATATC
>JANNOS010000049.1:0-2965 GCA_031399315.1 Methylophilaceae bacterium
CGCGGTGAGTCAGTCGGTGCGCCGCTGATTTCGCAACCAGAAATTAAAATGATTTCGATTACTGGTGATATTTCTACTGGCCAAAAAATCATGGATGTTGCTGCAAAAAGTGTTAAGCGCACACACCTTGAATTAGGCGGGAAAGCACCTGTGATTGTATTTGACGATGCTGACATCGCCGCTGTAGTAGATGGGGTGCGTACCTTTGGTTTTTACAATGCAGGCCAGGACTGCACGGCAGCTTGCCGCATTTATGCAGGAAAAAAAATCTATGAGAAATTGGTCGCTGAATTGTCTTCAGCTGTTGCCAGCATTAAAGTCGGCACGCAAAAAGAAGAAGGTGTTGAAATGGGGCCATTAATTTCAGCACGTCAACGTGAGCGTGTGGCTGGTTTTGTCGATCGCGCTAGCGCACAAAAACATATCGAAATCACTACAGGTGGCAAAGCACGCACTGGCAATGGCTTCTTTTATGAACCCACGATTATTGCAGGTGCATTACAAACCGACGAGATTGTGCAAAAAGAAGTCTTTGGCCCAGTGGTTTCAATCACTCGTTTTGAAAATGAAGAGCAAGTGATAGGCTGGGCAAATGACTCAGAATACGGGCTGGCCAGCTCAGTGTGGACAAGTGATGTTTCGCGCGCCATGCGTGTAGCTGCCGAGCTTCAGTATGGCTGCACTTGGGTCAACACGCATTTTATGTTGACCTCGGAAATGCCGCACGGCGGCATGAAAAAATCTGGCTACGGCAAAGATTTATCCATGTATGCGATTGAGGATTACAGCGCAGTACGACACGTAATGATTAAGTATAAAGTATGACATTCATGATAAAGCTGTAACAATCAACCTACGATAACACTACGCCTAACACTAGGCGCGTGTTCTAAAGCACTATTTCTTTATTGAAGTAGAATGACGCTTGCTCATGAATAAGTGGTTTAGAAATCAAATACCCTTGTATTTCATCACAACCCAAACCCCTTAATAATGTGAGTTGTGCCCTTGTCTCGATGCCCTCACATACCACGCGAAGTTTAAGTGCATGCGCTAAATTGATAATTGCAGTCACGATTTCAGCATCATCATCGTTCGTTAAAATATCATTGATAAACACTTTATCAATTTTAAGCGCATCAATAGGCAAACGTCTTAGTTGTCCAAGGTTAGAGTGCCCTGTGCCGAAATCATCAATAAATAAATGTAATTTAAGTTCATGCATCTTTTCTAGCGTCGCCAAAGTAGTCTCTGGGTCTTCCATCGTGGCACTTTCTGTAATTTCCACATGCAACTTAGTAGGATCCATTCCAGTCGAGTTGATTGACTCAGTAATATCTTGAATAAGCATCGGATCGCTAAATTGGCGCGGTGAAATATTAACTGCAATGGCAGGCGGGTTAAGTCCTTCTTTACTCCACTTCACCCACTGTGAGCACGCTTCTTGAATCACATAGCGCCCAATCGGGACAATTAGGCCTGCCTCCTCTGCAATAGGGATAAACTGATCTGGGCCAATCATCTTGCCATTTTTGGTGACCCAGCGTACTAACGCCTCTAATCCAACTACTTGATTTGTCCGCAAATCAAGCTTTGGTTGATACATTAACAGCAGTTCTTTTGCTTCCAGCGCTTGTCTTAAGCCATTTTCCATTTGCAATTGTTCATGCGCCAAAGCATTCATATCTTCACTAAAATACTCAAAGCCAGATTGCTTACTTTTAGCTTGGTACATAGCCAAATCAGCCTGTCTTAATAATGTATTTGCATCTTCTGTATCATCAGGGTAAACACTAATTCCAATGCTGGCACCGACGCTATAGCTTCTATCACCAATCTCAAAAGGTTCTGAAATTATTTTAATAATCTTTCTTGCTAGGTTGTTGGCAGCTTTATTAATTTTAGGATGGCTATATAACACTGCAAACTCATCCCCACCCAGACGCGCTACAAAATCATCTGCCCGCAAAAGGTTATCTAGCCTGCGAGCAACTATTTTTAGTACGGCATCACCCACTTCGTGCCCTTGTGAGTCGTTAATTTTTTTAAAACGATCTAAATCAATAAAGAGTAAATACAACTGCTGCTTTTGTCTTTGCGCATGAGACAGGCTGTGTGTAACAAAGTCTTGGAAATAAGTGCGATTAGGCAAGCCTGTGAGCGGGTCATGATTTGCAAGCTTACTCAGCTCGACCTCTACGTGATTACGCTCAGAAAAGGCTGCTGCCACAAACAAACCACCTAATATCATCACCGCAAGACCAATTTTAACCAACAACAGTGTTTGCTGATAAGGCTCTGGATTTAAAGTATTGTCACTAGAAAGAACCGTCATCATGACTAGCATGGATGCGATAAAAATAGCCCAATGTGCAATCGTGTTACTAAATCTAAGCGCAGCCCACAGCACAAACACTAGTAATACCAAGATCAGAATAACTGTAAAACCTAACAGCTGACCAAAATGCATTGTTAACCATGAAACGGCTACCATCCCTAGCAATAGCGCTAGCATTTCAGTTCTTTCTTGCGTGGAAAGATATATCTTTTTATTAGCAAATAGCGAAAGCGCCAGTGGAACAATTAAATAGGCGATTAGCAGCTCATCGAGCCACCATTTAAATAAAGAAATTGTGAGCAAGTCTGATGCCATCAAACCATGTTGCACTAGAATAAACTCTGAGCTTATTGTATGCACCGCACATACGACTGGCGTTACGACTAAAGCAAAACTCGCAACACTTGATACTTGATTGAGCGTGGAAAATGTTGGATGAAACCAATTAAAGCAATAGCGGAACAAGAAAGCTGCGAATCCAGCGCTCAACGCAAAATAAAGCGCAACTTCCAAAGGCAAATTGAGCAAGCGAAAACTTAAAGAGCCTAATGTGGCGCCTAAGATGCCTGCCCATCCATATTTTATAGCCGCAATCGCAGCAATCGCTATCGCAGAAAACTCAAAAAA
>JANNOS010000128.1:0-1642 GCA_031399315.1 Methylophilaceae bacterium
TTTTCGACTCCGCTACCAAATCGGCTCGAGGGCAAATAACACCAATTGATTGAACATACTTTAGATTCGTTTCCAAGTCCTCTACCCACAAACCCAATGTTTGATATTGATTATTGACTATATGTGCCGGAATAGGACTAATAATAAGTAAACGATAGGTTTTCAGATTTGATTCAGGGGTTGAAATGTCCGTTTCAATTTTATTGTTGCTTTGTAAAAACCTAGGCATGCGTACATACGCTAAAGTTGTAGCAGACTCGTGTGTACTTGTTTTAAGCTGATTAGCCATAAGGCACAAACTTTCTAATGTGGAGGCAATAATTAATTAACTATAAATTATCAACCAACACATGAGCCAGTCTGTGCCCCAGCGTACATACTACCAATATAAAAAAATGAACGTAGTATTAAAAGGAAGTGATTTATGAATGGTATTGTTACCCTGCAGAATATTGATATCCACTAAGTTTATTTCGAAACCACCATGCAAAAAACTAGTCTCATCTGGATATGTACGCATCAGGCAAACGCCTTATATCAACACTAAAATAACTGGCAGCAAAAGAAAAAAGCCGCCAAAAAAACACTCAATCAAACCTTGGCGCTGCCCTTACATTTTGGATTTTTAGAAGCGCGCTGATAGTGAACGCCCACCTGCGGTGTTGCCTGATTTATTTAATTAGTTTTAGCTTTAAACTAGCCTTTAAAACACCTACCCTGCAGACCGCATGGATATTGGCCTGCAGGGCATCTAATATTTGCCACTTTAAGTGATATTTGATTAATATTTAAGTTGTATAGTCGGGGGTAGCCCGACAGCTAGTTACTTTCTTTTAACTGCCTGAAAAGAAAGTAACCCAAGAAAACGGCACCCCGACATCACGGCCTTTGGCTCCCTTGCGTTGCTCAACAAAATAAGCGGCTGCGCAACTCAACCTAACAAGCCACACAAAACATGGCTTGTTGCGGAATTCAAACAGGAGCTCGCCTTCATCTTATTTTGTCTGCGCTACTCAGCGTGATGAGGGGGAAACAAACCCAAAAACACTACCACTGTCATCCCCGCGTAGGCGGGAATCCATTTTAAAATTGAACAAAAAATCAAAAGCCACTGGATTCCGTGGTTCGTCTTTTGATAAAACTAAAAGACTCCCGTCGGAATGACGGAATTTGAGAGATTTGTGAGTAATATTAAGCAATCGTGAAATTTCGCATAGTTTTGACTTTAAATCCCCTGTGACGCGCCTTCGGCTTGAGACGCAGATGCAAGGTGACGAGGACTGTTTGAGGATTGAAAATCCGAGTTCCGCAGTCGCCACGCAGATGCGGCGCTAAGACCGAAGGATAAAGCGGCAGCGGGGTAGCGTTTTCTTTGGTTTCTTTCTTTTGGCTACACAAAAGAAAGAAACTCGCCTAAAGGCGAAATTATAACTGTTCAGACTTGAATTGCAGTGGAATAACTGGGTATGACTTACTGGCAGGTTCATAAGAAAACAAAAGAAATGCAGATGTAAGCTGTAAAAAAGGTCCAAAACGCACAAGCGTCAATTCTGTTTTCACAAAGTCAAAAGTTAACATAGGCTCATCAGTGAACAAGCAAGCTAGTGTGTTCGCATATGGGCCACCATGATAAGTTTTTTAT
>JANNOS010000145.1:0-4042 GCA_031399315.1 Methylophilaceae bacterium
TGGCCGAGCAACACTTTAAAAAATTTGAAACATGGCTTAAGCCGCTTAACATTAATATTGCGTGGCTAACGGGTAGTCTTAGCAACAGTAGCGTGCGTTTATTTTTCACAATCTAAACTGGTCAATACCATTAACAAATGGTCATACACTAAGCCTGAGTTTTTTTATCCATTATTTTTTCTATTTACCTGTGAAGTTTTTGAAATGTTTGGCAGCTCCAGAGCACTCATTAAAGAAATATTTGATACTTTTTCTCAATAAAAAGTTTTAACTTTTAAGTCTGTCTACATCGCAACGACTAAAAGGCATTACGCAGTATGTAAAGCATCTTGGAACGCCTATTGACACCCTACAAACAGTTGCTTATAGGAATTACAGGGAATATTTTGTCTCAATTTATTTAAACTTTCACTAGCTCCCCTGCATGGCTCATCCATCTTTCTAGATGTTTTTCTACCGCTGCTGGATATTCTTTTATCAGCTTATCCGCCATGCTTTTAGCGCTTTCTAGCAAATCGGCATCGCGTTCTAAATCGGCAATTTTTAGCATAGGCACGCCACTTTGGCGGGTGCCTAGAAATTCGCCTGGGCCTCGTAAGTTTAGGTCAGCCTGCGCAATAATAAAGCCATCGGTGTTTTCATAAATCACTTTTAACCGCGTGCGCGCCATCTCACTTAATTTATTTTGATATAGCAAAATGCAGGTACTTTTTGCCGCACCACGCCCAACTCTACCTCTTAACTGGTGCAATTGGCTTAAACCCGAGCGTTCAGCGTGTTCAATCACCATCAGGCTGGCGTTGGGTACATCCACACCCACTTCTATCACCGTCGTGGCGACTAATAATTGAATCTCACCTGTGCTAAATTGTGTCATCACCGTTTGTTTTTCAGCGGGTTTCATGCGACCGTGTACCAGCCCTACTTTTAGCTCTGGAAAAGTGGCTTGCATATGCGCGAACGTATCATTCGCGGTTTGCAGTTGTAATGCTTCGGATTCTTCGATTAATGGGCACACCCAGTAAGCTTGGCTGCCCGTCATGCAGGCCTCTCGCACGCGTTGCAAAATTTCATCACGGCGCTCGTCAGAAACCAATTTGGTCACAATCGGCGTGCGGCCAGGTGGCAGTTCGTCTATCACTGACACATCTAAATCGGCAAAATAACTCATGGATAAAGTGCGCGGAATCGGTGTGGCGGTCATCATCAACTGATGCGGTTCAGGCTCACCTTTTTTGCGCAAAGCTAAACGTTGCTGTACGCCAAAGCGATGTTGTTCATCAATGATGGCTAAACCCAGTTTTTTAAAGTTAACCGCCTCTTGAAATAACGCATGTGTTCCAACGGCAAGCTGGGCATGTCCGTTAGCAATGTTGGTAAGTGCTAACTCACGCTCTTTTTTGCTTTGACTACCCGTTAGCCACGCAATATTAATGTTAAGCGGCTTAAGCCATGTTTCAAATTTTTTAAAGTGTTGCTCGGCCAAAATTTCAGTGGGCGCCATCAGTGCCACTTGCCAGCCGTGCTCTATCGCTTGCAGCGCGGCCATACAAGCCACAATAGTTTTGCCGCTGCCCACATCACCTTGCAACAAGCGTTGCATTGGGTGCGGCATAGTTAAATCATGACTGATTTCCGCGATGACTTTTTGTTGTGATTTAGTTAAAGTAAACGCTAAATTTTTAAGCATTTGCGGCGCTAATTTAACGGACGTTGCAATCGCAGGCGCATTTAAACTGCGCCGTTTAATATAGTGTTTGCGCATACTCAATTGCTGCGCAAGTAACTCATCAAACGCCAATCGGCGCCATTCGGGTGTGGTTTTATTTTCTAATGCGTTTAAGCTAGCGTCAGGTGCAGGGCTGTGAAGCGCATGGATACTGGCGCTGAAGGCAGGCAAGTTAAGTGCTTTATAAACGCCTGCGGGCAACGTTTCTGCTAGATCGTTTTGATTGATGGCTAACGCAATCGCCTTGCGAATATTGGCTTGCGTTAGACCAGCAGTGGTTGGGTAAACAGGTGTAAGCGTTTCTGCTACTTGCGTACTTTCGCCCACAGCTTTACATGTGGGATGCACCATTTCGTAACCAAAAAAACCGTGGCGAATTTCACCATACACACGTATTTTTTTGCCTACCGCAAGTGCCGCAATTTGGCTGGGGTAAAAATGTAAAAAGCGCAATGTAAGCTGACCACTTGCGTCTTCTAACCTTGCAATGAGCGCTTTGCGAGGTTTATAAGTGACTTCGGTATGCACAATTTCACCCTCACATTGTGCCGAATCGCCCATACATAAATCGCGTATTAAGGTAATGTGCGTTTCATCAATATAACGCAGTGGCAAGTGCAACAGTAAGCCTTGTATATTGCTAATGCCGAGCTTATTAAGGTTACTTAAAAGCGGTTTTGAAAAACTTTTAATCTGACTTAGATTTGTCATCACCTAACTTTGCTGGCTTTTAAGCCAATCTAACACTTGAGAGGCATGTTGATTAGGTGGAAACACAGGATAAAACACTTTTTTAATTATATTTTGTTCGATGATTAAGGTGAGTCTTTTATACAAAGTAAGCTCACCAACTTTAAAAGTAGGCAAATTTAAAAATTGTTTCAACTTAAAGTCACTATCGCTCAATAAATCGAAAGCTAGATGTAAGCGATTTTTAAGTGCTAACTGGTAATCACTCGTTTGTGTACTTAGGCCAAAAACTTGCGTATTCAAATTGCTAAATTGTTGATGATGATTACTAAAATCGCACGCTTGCGGTGTGCACCCACGCGCACCAGGAATTTCATCCCAACCTTCGGGCAAGGCGACATTAGGCTGCCCTGTGAGCGGGTAAACATAAATAACCAAATTTTCGTGATTCAAGTTTTTTTGGTCTAGATTAACCTTGAAATTGAAATTTTTCCCATTGGTACAGGGCAGTGAAATATTGGGCAAGCGCAACCCTACTAAATGCGCGGCCTGCCCATCATCGATTGGTACTGGTAAACCATCGGGTAATTGATTGAGATTTTGATTCAAGTAACCAACATTAAAAAAACAATCTAATCAGATTTTTTCTTCGTTATGCGTACCCTTGACGCGGTTAATACGAACCACATCGGGTATTTTGCGTAAATTGCGCATCAGCTCGGCCAGATGCACGCGATCACGTACTTGCACAGTAAAGTTTACGTTTGAATATTGACTACCATCCGCTTCTTCTACACTCACATTATCAATATTTGAGCCTACATCTGAAATGCCAGATGCAATTTTGGCTAGCATGCCGCGCTCATTCGCTACCACCATGCGCACATTGACTTTAAATAGTTTTTTATTGTCAGAATCCCACTCTACGTCTAGCCATTTGTCTGGGTCCAGTTTAAATTTACGCGTGGTTGAACAATCGTGCGTGTGAATGATAAGACCCTTCTCTTTGTTAATAAAACCTAAAATAGGGTCGCCTGGAATAGGTCTGCAACACTGGGCAAACTGTACTGCCATGCCCTCACTGCCGCTGATGGTAATGTTATCTAACTTTTTAATGGCTTTAGGTTTTGCATCTTCTAACACATGTAAGTCAGGATGCCCTGCCGTTAATTGATGCGCGACCATCAAACTGACACGCTTACCTAGACCAATATCAGACAAAATAGCTTGTTTATCTTTAACGCCATAATCACGAATGACTTTTTTCCATTCTTTATCAGAAATGGTGTTAGGTTCTACATGCAATGCACGTAGCGCCAAATTGAGCATGCGTTCACCCAAATGTGCCGACTCTGTCACTTGTATGGTTTTTAAATAGTGCCGAATATGCGAACGCGCTTTACCTGTAACCACATAATTTAACCAAGCAGGGTTTGGTTTTGCCAGTGCAGCAGTAATAATTTCTACATTGTCACCGTTATGCATCTCGGTGCGTAACGGTGCAAGCTCATTATTAATTTTAACCGCCACGCAACAATTACCCACATCGGTATGCACCGCATAAGCAAAATCGACCGCAGTTGAACCTTTGGGAAGCGCTAATATATTGCCTTTGGGTGTAAA
>JANNOS010000015.1:0-30698 GCA_031399315.1 Methylophilaceae bacterium
GTTAATGCCATTAACTTTGCGACTACAGCGTGGTGAATTGCTAGTGGCAGAATGTCCGTCTAGAAGCGTACTAAACCATGTAACAAGCCAGTGGGGAGTGCTTGTGCTCATAGTGTTGCTTGAAGGCACATGGCGCTTTAGTCAGATTCGCAAAAAAGTGAACGGCATCAGTGAGAAGATGTTAGCTCAAACCTTACAGAACTTAGAATCGGATGGTTTTTTAAATCGTAAATCATTCCCCGTGGTGCCGCCACATGTTGAGTATAGCTTGACGCCAATGGGTCAAGAAGTCGCGGCTCATATCAGTTCACTGGCAGATTGGATTGAAAGCAATTTATTTAGAATTATGGATGCAAGAAATCATACAAATTGAAATGACATTAAATCAATAGAGACCTTTGCAAGAAGTGACAATACCTTACCCATTCCTAATCAACATATCATCAAGTCAAAATTGAAACGGGTGAACTCCAAAACTCGCCATCTGGTACTCAGGTAAATGAATCTGATATATCTGAATTCAACTTGTAGTCCTATCCCTGAAGTTTATCCTCCATTAATGTAAGCATTAAAATTTAATACGTTTATTTTCTGCAGATACTGCCCTTTATGTCTGCAGGGGTATGTTTCTTTGCCGCAGATTTAGATAAATATTATTACGCAATGCGGCGCTAAATTAAAAACAAAAAGTACTGGTAATACAGTTGTTGCTTACTAAACTATACGGGGATATTCAATGTTAGTACTAAAAGATGCTACTTTGCTACGCCAAGCCTGCTATATCAATGGTGCTTGGGTAGGTGCAGATAGTGGGGAGACGGTCGCAGTTACTAACCCAGCAACGAGCGAAATTGTGGCATATGTTCCACATTGTGGTGCAGCTGAAGCAGAGCGTGCAGTGAAAGCTGCCGATATAGCATTAAAAACTTGGCGCTTGACTACTGCTAGCGAACGTAGTCGCATTTTACGCCGTTGGTTTGATCTCATGATGGAAAATCAAGACGATCTTGCTGCATTAATGACGGCTGAGCAGGGCAAACCTTTAGCTGAATCACGCAGCGAGATTGCCTACGCCGCTGCTTATCTTGAATGGTTTGGTGAAGAGGCAAAACGTGCTTATGGCGAAGTAATTCCATCCCCATTTAATGGTGCTCAAATAGTGGTGACTAAAGAGCCTGTAGGTGTTTGCGCTGCAATTACCCCTTGGAACTTTCCGTCGGCCATGATTACTCGTAAGGTAGGCCCAGCGCTTGCGGCGGGTTGTACTATAGTTTTAAAGCCGGCTGAACAAACACCATTGTCTGCTTTGGCGTTAGCCGAATTAGCTGAGCGTGCTGGCGTTCCAGCAGGTGTATTTAGTGTGGTGACAGGTAAAGCCAGTGCCATTGGTGGTGTGATGACCAGTAGCCCGATTGTTCGCAAGTTGACTTTTACTGGTTCGACTGAGATTGGACGCCTGCTTATGCAGCAATGTGCTGGCAGCATCAAAAAAATGTCGCTTGAGCTTGGTGGTAATGCACCATTTATTGTATTTGATGATGCCGATTTAGACGCTGCGGTTGTTGGTGCAATGGCTTCAAAGTACCGTAACGCAGGGCAAACTTGTGTTTGCAGCAATCGATTTCTAGTTCAGGCAAATGTTTATGAAGCCTTTGCAGCCAAGCTAGCGGTTGCCGTAGCAAAACTAAAAGTAGGTGATGGCGCTGAAGAAGGCGTGACACAAGGGCCGTTGATTGATGAGGCTGCAGCTGCCAAAGTCGAAGCGTGTGTTGAAGATGCGGTTGCAAAAGGTGCACGCATTGTTGCGGGTGGAAAACGCCACAATTTAGGTGGCACTTGGTTTGAGCCAACAGTGCTGTGCGATGTTGATACAAGCATGTTGGTTGCATCAGAAGAAATTTTTGGCCCTGTTGCACCACTCTTTAAGTTTGAAACTGAAGAAGAAGCTATAACAATGGCTAACGATACTGAATTTGGTTTGGCCGCATATTTCTATTCAAAAGATCATGCACGTGTCTGGCGTGTGTCTAGGCAGCTTGAGTATGGCATGGTAGGTATTAATACAGGATCAATCTCGACAGAAGTGGCGCCATTTGGTGGAGTCAAAAGTTCTGGAATTGGGCGTGAAGGGTCAAGCCACGGCCTTGATGAGTATATGGAAGTTAAATATCTCGCCTTAGGTGGCCTTTAAGTGACCGAAGGACGAAAGACTTTGGACGAATAATATTTACCCAGATTTTTATAGACTCGCAGCGTGATTGTTAAGGATTAAATTGTAGGGTATTGGGGAGGTCCATAGCTGAAATTTGCTAGCTGCTTAGCAGCTAAATGAAATTGATATATCTGATTTTAACTTGTAGTTCTATCCCTGAACCCTATCCTGAGTTAATGTTTGCATAAATTAAATGCATTTATTTTAGGTAAACACCCGTGATTGCACGCAAACAGCTTGATCCTAAAATTGAGTGTTGGCTAATGATATGACATTAATAAAAGGACAAATAATGCCGCACGCAGGCCTGCATAAATGGGTGCAAGAAATCGAAACAATGTGTAAGCCAGAGGTGGTTTATTGGTGTAACGGTAGCAAAGAAGAATATGATGAAATGATGCAGCTGCTCGTTGCTGTTGGTAGCGCCACTCCTTTAAAAATGCGTCCCAATAGCTTCCTGTTTAACTCAGATCCATCGGACGTTGCGCGTGTCGAAGACCGCACCTATATCAGCTATCCCAATCCAGAAGACGCAGGTATTACGAATCAATGGGCGCATCCTGATGAATTAAAAGCGACGATGACTGCGCTGTATAAAGGTTGCATGAAAGGTCGCACCATGTACGTGATACCTTTTTCTATGGGGCCGATAGGTTCGCCAATTTCCAAGATCGGTGTCCAGATCACTGACAGTGCTTATGTGGTTGCTAATATGTACATTATGACGCGCATGGGAACGCGTGTGCTTGATATTTTGGGCGACGACGGCGATTTTATTCCCTGCCTTCACTCTCTTGGCGCGCCGTTAGAGGAAGGCCAGCAAGATGTGCCTTGGCCGTGTGCGCCAATGGAAAAGAAGTACATCAGCCACTTTCCCGATGAAAATTTAATTTGGTCGTATGGTTCAGGATATGGCGGTAACGCATTGCTAGGCAAAAAATGTTTGGCGCTCAGAATTGCATCGGCAATGGCTAGGCGTGAAGGATGGATGGCAGAGCATATGCTGATTCTTCGTTTAATCAGCCCAGAAGGTAAGCGCTATCACATTGCGGCGGCATTCCCATCTGCTTGTGGTAAAACAAACCTAGCTATGCTTCAACCGACGCTACCAGGCTGGCGTTGTGAGTGTATCGGTGATGATATTGCTTGGATGAAGATTGGACCTACTGGCAAGCTTCATGCAATCAACCCCGAGGCGGGATTCTTTGGCGTTGCTCCAGGGACTTCATATGCATCCAACCCCATGGCAATGAATACGATTAAGCAAGATAGTATTTTCACTAACTGCTTACTGACCGATGATGGTGATGTTTGGTGGGAGGGTGTTGATGGTGCGCCACCAGCACATGGCATTGATTGGAAAGGCAATGATTGGACACCTGCAAGTGGAACGCCAGGTGCTCATCCAAATGCGCGATTCACAGCGCCTGCAAGTCAGTGTCCTGCGCTCTGTCCAGATTGGGAAGATCCAGAGGGTGTACCCATCGATATCTTCATCTTTGGCGGACGTCGTGCCAGCGTTGTGCCACTAGTGACTGAAGCATTTAGTTGGAATCATGGTGTATTCATGGCTGCCACAGCGGCTTCTGAAACAACTGCGGCCAATATTGGCAAAGTTGGCAAGTTAAGGCGTGACCCGATGGCGATGAAGCCTTTTTGTGGCTATAACATTGGCGACTACTTTCAGCACTGGCTTAATATGGGTGAGAAGCTAGGTGAGCATGCGCCTAAAATTTTCTATGTAAACTGGTTTCGTAAAGATGAAGCTGGCAAATGGCTATGGCCTGGGTTTGGTGATAATAGCCGAGTCCTAAAATGGATGTGTGAGCGTATTGACGGTACGGCGAATGCAGAAGCGACGCCTATTGGCATGCAACCAACAGCAGATGATCTTGACACGAAAGGTCTAGGCCTTTCAAGCGAAGACATTGCAGCCCTGCTCAAGGTTGATGAATCTCAGTGGCTTCAGGAAGCTGATAGTATTGAGGACTACTTTATCTCGATTGGTAAGCGTATGCCGAAATTGTTAATGGATGAGCTTGCCCAAATGCGTACTAGGTTTGATTACCTTGAGCTTGATGAGAGGCTTTCAGTAGCGCATGGCAGGTAGTTATTTTTCGTCTCAAAAACGTATAAATAACATTCTTTAGAGTGATTGATGAGGTGATTCTTTTTAAATTTGATGGAGTGTAATGCTATGGCAAACATACGATGTGTCCAAAGAATGGAAGTCCTCAGATAAAGGTGGTCGTGGGGATAGACCTAGCTCACGTCTGCTTTTGAGGTGCCCGCAAGATTGTGCTGTTATAGCGAAACGATATAAGTGATATGTAGCCGTTGCCACGGGCTTGGGTGGTTATGCTTGATAACATTGAGTCCCTTTTTTTGCAGAAGATATTTTTTGGAAGATTGAGATGTACAAAGACCAGCAATCAAAGTCAGATCGCTCACCCCAACAATCACTCTCTGCTAGGGCATTGGCTGCAGCTGGTGATATGGAAGGTGCGCGCGACGTAGGCGCATTGGATGCCTCTGCCATTGCGGTAGATCGTAAGATTGCAGCGATACAAACCAGCCTTGTTGAGCGACTGATCTACGGCCCACAGCCCAGTGTTGAAGAGCTGCAGGCAGGCGGCCGTTTGTGCGCGCAACTGCAAAAAGAGGGGGATTCTGTATTCTCATCTATTCAACAGTACTGTCAGTCTAAGCCAATCTTTACGGACAATGGCAAACTATCTTCCGAACTTCGTAGCGCTGTCGCAGCAGCAGGTGCCTACGGACTCACTATCCCAGTAGAGTTCGGTGGACAGGGGGCAAGCTATTTGGAACTCGCCCGTCTTGAGGAAACACTCGCAGCTAATGGTCTTGGGCCTGTTGCAGTAGAAATCTCTGGTCAACTGACCATCGGCGCAGGCTCTTTACTCGGTTATGGTAGTGATCATCAGCGCAAGACATTCTTACCGCTGATTGCCGAAGGCACGCTGATGGGATTTGCGCTGACCGAGGTGGGAACAGGGGTTAATGCAAAAAAAATACAGGCTTACGTAGAAGTTGACGATCGCGGTGATTACCGATTGTTCGCTGATGGCTCACGCAACAAACTGTGGATTACCAATGCAACATTTGGCGCAATTGTTGCGGTTGTTGCCAGAATCGGGCGTGATAGTCACGATATTGGTCTTTTCATTGTGCAATTGCCCGAACGTAATGTGACGGGACAAGAAACAGATTATGAGTTTAGCTGCACACCATCTGGTGTAGCAGCATTTACCGCTAACCATAACTCTCGGCTACACTTCCAGAATTTTCCGATCCCACAACAAAATCGCATTTCTGGCGACGGAATTGAAGTGCTATTTTACTGTCTGCGACTTGGCCGCTGCATGCTAGCGACAATGTCTGCCGGATACCAACGCATGCTAGCACGTGATGCAAGCCAGTTTGCGCGTGAGCGTCCGGGCGTAGGCGGCTTGGTGATTAACCATGAGCTACCGCAGCTCGCAATTGGACGTATGCTTGGTGGTTCGTTACAGGCGCGTGCGCTGGCATTTCTCGCGTTAAGTCAGGACGCTGTTGGCGTGGAATTAGCCGGATTACGCGACTTCACTAAATCTGCCGCCGCGCAAACGGGGGTCGAATCCATGATAGCTTGCGAGCACGTGCTGGGCGGACGCGCCTTTGCACAACAAAGCCGCGTCAATGCAGCGCGTGCCAACCTACACCTTTTTGGCGTGGTCGAAGGTGAAGATGAAATGATCCGCATGGGTGCAGTGCGCGATGTCACGCTCAGATTTACCAAGCGTTACTTATCCTCACTCTTAAACGCATTAGCTGCCGCCAATGTTGGTGCCGATTCCCAGCCTGTTCCTAGCGAACAGCGTTTGATGAAGTTAGGCCTATGTGAATTTATCAAATATCCGCGTCGCAGCTTGGGTGTGGTAGGTCGCCTTTTGACTAACCCTACAGTACTGCATCTGCTCGGCTGGGTCGCACGAAATGCAGCAATTGATGCGTGGCTTCGAGTGCGAGACATCGTACCGATTTTACGCCCACGTGCAGAGTTGAGCCTGCCGAAGGGATTACGAACCCATGCTCGGTTCGCGCAGCAAGAGTTGCGCGCGCTACGTTGGACGTATCTGCGCCTAAGCGTAGTTTTTCAGTTACAGTTGACCAGCGCACAAATCGCTTTGCAAAGACTCGGCCAGCGCATGGAGTGGGCATTATCCATACTTGCGCTATGTCACCACGCTGCGTCGCAGGATGAGAGTCAACAGCATGTTGCCGAGCTGCAGTGTCTTTTGCTGCGTGAGCGTTTGGAAGCGACTCGCGCAGGACTGCGCACGCGCGCGTTACGGCGGCTACGTTGCGCCATTGCTGCTGTCGGTCAGGATGTACGCACCGACAAGGCCAGCCTTTTTGCCGATTTACCAGCCGAGCAACACGCGCACCCGTGGAAATAACTGCTAGCCGCCCTGCGCATTAAAACACAACCTTAACGTTAAGTCCGCATAGATATCGTAAGATCCAAGTCAATTAAGCACCAATCTTATATAACCATCACCAAAACGATTCGCTTATGTTTAGATTATGCCTGTGTTAGCAACCATTGTTATATCACGCACACTCTTGCTTTAAGCTCATCAATAAGTGCTTTAGTATTTTCAGAATAGTCGACTGGCAATTCAATCAGGTGAACACCACCATCTGTAAAGCATTGGTTAATTAATGGTACAAAGCTTTCCGCACTTTCAACGCGATGCCCTGTTGCACCATAACTATTGGCATACATCACAAAGTCAGGGTTATTAAATTCAAGACCGTAATCTTGAAGGCCCATCGCATATTGCTTCCAACGTATCATGCCAAAAGCATTATCGTTAAGAATTAACACAACAAGGTTAAGTTTCAGGCGAACGGCAGTTTCCATCTCTTGGCTATTCATCATAAAGCCACCATCGCCACACACTGCCATCACTTTACGATCGGGGAATAGTCGTGCAGCCTCCATTGCAGACGGCAAACCAGCACCCATAGTTGCTAATGCATTATCCAGCAAGATTGTATTAGGCTGCCAAGTTCGATAATTACGTGCAAACCAAACTTTATACATCCCATTATCTAGCGCGATGATGCCATCTTCTGGCATAGCTTTTCTGACATCAGCAACAAAACGTTGCGGTTTCATCGGAAAACTAGAATCATTTTTACCTTCTTCGATGTGCTGTAATACATGTTCACGCACTTTCATAAAGTATGAAAAATCATGACTTGATGTTTTTTCTATGCGGTTAGCAATACGTTGCACCGATGTAGCAATATCGCCAACCACTTCCAATTGCGGAAAATAAACATTATCTACTTGTGCAGATTTAAAGTTGATATGAATCACTTTAGTGCCACCATGCACCATAAAAAATGGTGGTTTTTCTACAACGTCATGTCCGACATTAATGATTAAATCTGCGAAATCAATTGCACAATGAACGTAATCGCTGCTAGATAAAGCAGCAGTACCTAGATATTTATCTATACAGCCATAAATTACACCTTTTCCCATTTGGGTCGTTGCGTATGGAATATCGGTGCGCTTTACAAAATCAGACAGAGCATCTCTAATACGCGCCCGATTTGCGCCAGCGCCTACCATTAATAAAGGATGTTTTGCTTCTTTTATCATTGCCGCCGCTATTTCTAAAATTTCACGATCGGCGTGTGGATATCGGTGCTTGCTAATCGCAAAAATGGGTGTTGTTTTATCTTCTACCAGCTCCTCTGCAATGTCTTCGGGTAGCTCTAACAATGTGGCTCCTGGACGCTCTTCTATGGCCAACCTAAAAGCCTCACGCACCATCGATGGAATCATATCCACATTAACAATTTGCCTCGCGTATTTAGTAATTGGTTTCATCATGCTAACAACATCAATAATTTGAAATAATCCCTGTTTACTGTGTTTGATGGGTTTTTGCCCAGTAATCATAATCAGCGGAAACCCGCCTAATTGGGCATAGGCGGCACCTGTAACTAGGTTGGTCGCGCCTGGTCCCAAGGTAGAAAGACATACCCCCGGCTTGCCCGTTAATCTACCGTAAGTAGCTGCCATAAACGCAGCACCCTGCTCATGGCGAGTAAGAATGAGTTTGATGCTGGATTTGCGCATTGCCTCTAAAAAGGCTAGATTCTCCTCACCAGGCACGCCATAAATTATTTCTACGCCTTCGTTTTCTAGCGCTTTAACAAATAAGTCTGATGCATTCATTTTAGCTTTCGATTTATGGTCTGGTAAATTAGTAATAATTGGACTAAATAATAAGTTGATTTGAAGCGGTAACATTTGCATAGTCCTCGCATGTTTAGTTACACACAGTCGCCATAAGCCTCTAACATGCGATTTAAATATCGTGCCTGTTGTTGTAGCTCTTTATTTTTTCGAGCGATGTTATTTGACGGCAAGCTTTTTTCTTTATCACTATCGGCCAAACTCGTGCTGGTAAATTTCTCTATGTCCGATGAATTTTTGTTGATGTTTTGCTTCATTAAGTTTTCCTTTTTTGTGAGTTAAATTGCACCAGTATTTAAGTTAGTGCGTTACGTTTTAAATTAAACATAAGCTAGTATCACAAGCTATTTCGCATATTTTTCTAAAGTCTTCTGCTACTAAAGCACTTCTTCCAACTAAGCTGCCATCAATGTCTGGCATGGTTAAAAGGTTGCATACGTTTTGTGGGTTTAGGCTGCCGCCGTAAATAATTCTGATTTTATTCGCGAAACCTTCATCTTTTAACGCGATTAAAACTCTAATAAAATGATGCATTTCTTGCGCTTCCTCTGGCGTTGCAGCCTTTCCAGTGCCTATCGCCCATACTGGCTCATAGGCAATGACCATATCTACTTTCTTTACACGTTCAAAAGTCGCATGATCTAAATTACAGATAGTGAGTATTTGTGCCTCTACAATTTTCTTTGCCATACCTGACTTGCGCTCACTTAAAGTTTCGCCAACACAATAAATCGGTGTAATGCCTGCGTTGACCGCACGTGTCACCCTAATAGCGGCTTTTTCATTACTTTCGTGGCTAATCGTGCGTCGTTCTGAATGGCCGATAATGGCATATTTACAATTAAAGTCTTGTAGCATTACAGCCGAGATAGATGAGGTATAAGCACCTGATTCAAATTGACTGATATTTTGCGAGCCCCAAGCGATGTTGCTACTTGTTAGCAAATGCTGCGCTTGGAATAAGTAAACATAGGGCAGGCACACTGCAAAGTCTGCATCATTAAAACTGCGAAGCTGCGCTTTTAATTGGTTAATTAGCATCGCATTTTTAGCAATGCCACCGTTCATCTTCCAGTTTCCAATGACTAAATTACGCCGCATACTTTTGCCTTTGCATTACCAGCTGGCGGAGTTCATTTTTTGCATATCTTGCTGCCATCAAATCCATCGAAATGACCTTTATTTGGCTGGCATACCCCGCACTACCAAACGCTTCAAAACGGTCTTTGCATACTTTCTTCGCTTCCATAATTGCTGTTTTAAGCAAGACGCGGGGGTAAAACTCTTCAGGACTTTCAGCCATTTTTTTACGTAAGGCCGCGGTCATGGCTAAGCGAATATCCGTATCAACATTCACTTTACGTACGCCATATTTAATGCCTTCTACAATTTCAGAAACTGGCACACCATAAGTTTCTTTAATATTTCCGCCATATTGGCGAATCATGGCCAACGATTCCTGGGAAACGCTCGATGCCCCGTGCATGACTAAATGCGTGTTAGGAATCAGTTCGTGAATGGCTTTAATTCGGTCTATCGCCAATATATCTTTACTTGGTGGGCGGCTAAATTTATAAGCACCGTGACTCGTGCCAATAGCAATGGCGAGTGCATCGACTTTTGTTGTTTTAACAAATTCAGCAGCCTCATCTGGGTCTGTGAGTAATTGCGACTCATCTAAAATACCTTCTGCGCCACTACCGTCTTCATCACCGGCTTGGCCAGTTTCTAATGAGCCTAAACAACCCAATTCACCTTCTACAGAAACACCCACTGCATGTGCCATTTCCACCACGCGACTTGTCACATCAATATTGTACTCATAGCTGGAAGGTGTTTTTGCGTCACTTTGCAGCGACCCATCCATCATCACACTCGAAAATCCACTGCGAATCGCAATTTGGCAAACCGCTGGTGATGCGCCATGATCTTGGTGCATACAAATAGGCAGATGCGGATATTGTTCAACCGCCGCTTCTATCATTTTTCGCAAAAATGGTTCGCCTGCGTATTTTCTAGCCCCTGCCGAAGCTTGCAAAATAGCAGGGCTATTCACTTCGTCTGCCGCTTGTAAAATGGCGTGTATCTGCTCCATGTTGTTGATATTAAAAGCAGGTAAAGCGTAGCTATGTTCAGCAGCGTGATCTAACAATTGTCTTAATGAAATAAGTGCCATATTTTTTCTGTATTTTTAGCTGATAATTTAAGCATGTAAGGGGAGTACGTAAGGTATGTATGTAAGGTCGCTAAAGCTTGTCATGTCAATGACAAAACGCGCTCTTCGGCACGTTGCGAATCAAACTCGCTGTGATATAACTCAAGCAAACTAACTTCTATGCTTGACCCCAAAATGACTGGTACACGTTGATGAATATCCGTAGGCTGAATTTCTAAAATACGCTTACGACCTGTAGTACTTTTGCCACCTGCCTGCTCCACAATAAAACTAATGGGATTAGCTTCATATAACAAGCGTAGCCGCCCCGCTTTAGCTGGTAGTTTGTTATCAACAGGATAAAGATACACGCCGCCGCGCATCAAAATACGATGTACATCGGCCACCATACTGGCCACCCAGCGCATATTAAAATCTCTCTCTCGGGTACCATTACTGCCAGCTATACATTCATTAATATAATTTTGGACTGGCACTTCCCAATGACGCTCGTTACTGGCGTTAATGGCAAATTCGGATGATATTTTAGGAATTTGAATATCTGGATGTGTTAAAACAAATTCTTGGGTTTCTGGGCACAAAGTAAAACCTTGCACGCCACTGCCTATGGTGATGACCAACATGGTAGAGGGCCCATACAAGGCATAGCCCGCGGCAAGCTGCTTATTGCCTGCTTGTAGAAAGTCGTAAATCTTATTAGCATCTTTAAACGCAGCTAATATAGAAAATATTGAGCCTGTTGACACGTTCACGCTCACATTTGATGAGCCATCTAGCGGATCAAAAACCACTAAAAACTTGCCATTTTTCTCAGCTTCTGTGAATAAAACAGGCGCATCTAATTCTTCTGAAACCAAGCCGCTCACTAGGCCACTTTTTTTAAACCCAGCGATAAATAAATCATTGCTAAGTACGTCAATATTGGTTTGCACTTCACCTTGAACGTTTGTGACATCTAACTTATGGCCCACATTTACCAACGCGCCTTTTGCGGTAAGCGCTGCGATGCTTTTTGTGCAATCGGCGATATTAAGTAATAAGCTGCTAAGCGCCTTGCCATATGATAAATAGTGCGAAGCAGTTGCTAAATATTGTGCAAGCGTGATTACGTTCTCACTATTAGTTTTAATCAAAGGTTCCATAAAATTACATTTCTTTCTTGATATTTAACTTCTTTAGTTAGCTAATATGCAGATAACTAACATATTAAAATTGAATAGAAATCTTAATTTAAGATAACAGGATGTAATATATGATGGATGCAAAACTGAGTAAATTGACTTATTCTTTGCGTAACCTTGAGTTTTACTTATGTTGAAATAAAACACCTTAGAATTAATCACTCTGGAATTAAACACACTAGATAAGCCATGCGAAATCTTACGCTACGACAAATTAAAATCTTCCTGAGTGCGGCCAAGCACCTGAGCTTTTCTCACGCATCAGAAGAGCTACATATCACAGGCTCGGCTGTTTCTTTGCAAATCAAAGAGATGGAGGGTGAGATTGGCATGAACTTATTCAACCGTGAAAATAAAAAAATTGCACTCACCGTCGCAGGCGAGCATTTTTTAACTTATGCCAACCGAATGATGAGTATCTTGAATGATGCCAGAGTCGCGATGGATAATTTACGCGATACAGAAGTTGGGGTACTTAAAATAGGACTTGTGAGTACTACCAGATATTTTTTACCTACTATTTTGGTGCACTTCAAAGAAATTTACCCGAATGTGCAAATCAAGGTCATTGTGAAAAATCGGGAAGCGTTAATCACATTATTAAGTGATGGGCTCGTCGATATTGCAATTATGGGCAAGCCGCCTGGCTACATTGATGCAGAAGCCACGCCGTTTGCAAGCCATCCACATGCATTCGTTGCTAGCCCGACAAATAAATTGGCAGGCAAATCTAATTTACCTGCTGACATTCTTAATGAAGTAGATATTATTTCCAGAGAAGAAGGTTCTGGCACTCGGTACATCATGGAAAAATACATTTCAGAACAAAGGCTCTCACTAAAGGTTAGCATGGAGATGTCGGGGAATGAGACCATCAAACAAGCAGTCATGGCAGACTTAGGAGTGTCATTTGTTTCATTGCATACAGTTGGGCGCGAACTTGCTAATAAGCAAATCGTGATACTAGATATAGCAGGTACGCCAGTCATGCGTACTTGGCATATCGTCACACCAACAAATCAACCCACCGCACATGCAACAGCAGCATTCAGAGAGTTTGTTTTAGAAAAAGCAGAAGGAATTCTAAACGATCTTTTTGAAATTCACTTTCACTCATAGATGGATATAGGCACAACCCAAGGGTTTGGACCTCACACTTTATTAGAGTCTAATCCTCTTTAAAACTAGTAAACAAACTCGAAATTTGCGCTTGACCGTGTTCACGGAATAGAAACTCTGCTCTTTGGCCATCACCATTGCGAATAGCGTTGACAATGGCATGGTGCTGACCGTGGGCGCGAAACAAATGCGCATAGGCTTTATCTAAACCAAGGTTCTTGAAGGCTATGGCTGATGGTGCAACAAAGGGGACGGCATTGAGTCTTTTAATGAACATGCTGGTTAGCTCGGAACCTGCATGTTCGATAATTATTTGATGAAAACGAGCATTCATTTGTCCGTATAGTTCTTCGTCTTCAGGTTTTAAATGCCGCTTTTCAAATAAGCGGTCACCTTCTTCTAAACATTCTTTTAATGCCTGCAAGGCTTCTGTTTTATCTTCCTTTTCAGCTAAAGTATGTGCCGCATGACCTTCCAGAATCGCCCGAAGCTCAAGTGCTGATCGGCATTCCTCATGGCTAAAAATTTTAACTGAGTATCCACGTTTACTAAAAGGCTCAAGAAAACCTTCTGCTGCGAGCGCAGGTAAGGCATTGCGAATAGGCGTGCGCGAAATATTAAGACGTTCGGCAAGTCCTATTTCAGTAATCCGCTCTCCAGCTTGTAATTCGCCGGTAAGAATCATTTCACGTATACGTTGAATAGGATTAAGCATTTCCATGGGGTCTACCCTGATTTATTGGTTGATGCAGTCTGGACGCTAACCCCAACACCACTCACAAATCCAGCACTAAGCAAGTGCTTTTACTGCGAGAGCAGCAGGGTGTAAATCGGTCATTAGCCGCTTTCTCAGCATCGGTTAGGAAAACATCGCGATGCGCTGGTTCGCCTGCTAATATGCCTGTTACACAAGTACCACAGATACCTTCTTCGCAGGATACGGGTAAGAAAATATCTTCATCTTCAAGAGCTTCTAATACGGACTGGTCTGCAGAAATGTGGATGATTTTCCCTGTACTTTTAATCTCTACTTCAAAGGCGCCGTCGTGAGATTTATCTACCGATTCTGCGGCAAAGTATTCTTTATGCACTTGTTTCGCTGGCCAATTTAGATGGGTGGCATTGTCGATAATAAACTTCATAAATCCATTGGGGCCGCATACATAAACATGCGCACCCGTTGTTGGATTTCCAAGCGCAGTTTTTACGTCAAGCACTTGTTTTTGATCGTCAAAATAGCATGTGACTTTATCTGCAAAACCAGAGGATTGAATGCGTGTGACAAATGCGGCGCGACTTTGACTGCGCGCGCAGTAGTGCATTTCGAAATCTTTGCTTAAATGGTGTAGTGTTTCAGCCATTGCTAAAATCGGCGTCACACCAATCCCACCAGCAAATAATAGCGTTTTCTCCACATCACTATTCAATGGGAAAAGGTTGCGCGGCGCACTGATCTCGATTTCATCGCCTTCTTTCAATAAGCTATGTACGGCTTCAGAACCGCCGCGAGAGTTGGGATCTTTAAGTGCCGCGATTAGGTATCGATGGGATTCACTTGGCGGGTTACACAAAGAATACTGTCGAATAAGTCCGTTAGGTAAGTGTAGGTCGATATGTGAGCCGGCATCAAACGCGGGCAATGAAGCGCCTTCGTTAGGTACAAGTTCTAAGCTAACAATATCGTCGGCTTCAATTTGTTTGGATTTTATGAAAACTTTCATATCGTTAATCTCATGTGGCGAACAGTCGTCTTACGCTGGGTTCACTTTTAGTGCGGTTTCTTTTTTAATGGTACGCTCAATCATGCGGCGTGCTTGAACACCGCCAGCATCAATATCTAGCTTCAGCACAGACTTATCTGGGTAAGTAAGAAGATTTTTTTGCTGATTTTCCAACATTTCCATATCCTCTTCAAAGATGGCGCCTTGCCCTTTGCGTATTTTTGCAGTGAGTTCATCATCATGAATGCGGAACTTTCTAGCAAGTCCCCAAAAATAGTGCAGAGATGTATCAGTTTCTGGCGTAATAAAATCTACAACAATGGTGCTCACTTTGTCTTTGTCATCTGCATGGTAGCCACCTTTGCTTGCAAGCGCAACGCCAACTTCAATCATAATATGGCTAGGTAACGTGAAGCGGCAGATTTGCCAGCGATCCACTTTTGCTTCTGGGTCAAGTCCATTTTCTTTCATGGCCATTTGCCAGAACGGCGGGGCAGAAATATTATCCATAAATCTGCTGGTGATGACATGACCATCGACTACTTCAGTTTTGGATGGTGTTTCATCAATTTCAGGTTGTCCAATACTGGTCGCGTGTACATAGGTTTCGTGACTTAAATCCATCAGATTGTCGATCAATAAGCGATAGTCGCAAGCAATATTGAATAAACCGCCACCAAATACCCACTCTTTAGATTTATACCAAGTGAAATCAGGAATCAAAGCAGAGTCGGCTTTACTAGGGTCGCCAGTCCAAACCCATATAAAACCATCAAATTCGGTGACTGGATATTTGCGAATGCAAGGAAATTGATCAACACGCTGCTTAGGCATACATGCAGTTTTACCCTCTGAACCCATCGCCAAGCCATGATAACCGCATACTAAATTATCGCCTTGTACAAACCCCAATGATAACGGTGCGCCGCGATGTGGGCAGAAGTCTTCTAAACCGTGAACGACCCCTTTTGAGTCACGATAAAATACAATTTTTTCATTACAAACTGTTCTGCCGAATGGTTTTTCGCCCACTTCATTGCTATTACAAGCAACGTACCATGTGTCTTTAATCATTGTTTGCGTCATGCTAGAGTTCCTCGTCAAAACTAATTATTGGATACAATTTAATAATTTATACTATAACAAAAAAAATATCAAGAATTAAAATTGAGTTGTTATGCGTGACATTTAACATTGATTTACATGGAATTTATTACTTTTTTTCTTGTTATTTTTCTTGTGAATGATAATATTAAAATATTGTACTAAGCTTTAATTTGGAATAATTGGATACAAATTTGAGTTCATGAAAGATTTATCTCTTTTTATACAGCCTACATTTTAGTTGCATAAGCCGATATTCATGGAGTTTAATCCAGCGTAAATACCGCATGAAAATTTAATTAAGAAAGGAAAATTATAACGATGAGTGCAAGTGACTTTGATGATTTCATCGGTATCAATATGATTGGTTTTGTTGATGACAACTACGTAGTCGAGCTTGATGTTGAACCCAAGCATCTGAATCCCGTAGGCATCGTGCATGGTGGTGTGTTATGCACGATGCTTGATACTGCAATGGCAAAGGCTTTTTTTGAAACACTGCCAAAGGAAAAGCAACTAGGAGCAGCGTTGGAATTGAAAATAAACTTTTTAAGACCTACCGAGACGGGAAAGCTTACCGCCTTTGGTAAGCTTGTTAACCCAACACGGCGCACGGCCTTTGTTGAAGGCTATATACTGAATGAGGAAGGAAAATTGGTCGCTAAGGCAAGTGCAACCTTGATACTGTCTGCAAAGATAACAGGTGAAGGGCAATCAGCTTAATAAAGGCAATATATGGATTTTGAGTTAATTTATATCATCATATTTGGCGTTTTTTTAGCCTCGGCCTTTAATACAGCTTTCGGTTTTGGTGGCATATTTTTACTCAGTGGCATTTTGGTCTTTGTGCTACCGATTACCTCGGTATTACCGCTCCAAACGGCGTTGATGGTAGGCTCACAACTATCGCGCTGTATATTATTTAAATCACATATTGACTGGCGTTTTGTGCGTGCATTTGGGCTTGGCAGCTTAATCGGTGCGGTGCCTGGCGCACTGCTATATCAGCAAATGACCTCGAATTTGATTACGTTGATACTCGCCGCTATTATGTTGTGGGCTGCTTGGGCACCAAGAACAGAGTTTAGGTTTACCATACCCTTCGGCAATGTGATGACTGGCGCAATCCATACGTTTTTGTCGACGGCTTTTTCATTCGGTGGGCTGATTCAAGCAACCGTGTTCAGACAAGGTTTTAGCCGCACCACCGTGACAGCGACAATTGGACTTTCTATGCTAGTGATGAGTGCGTTCAAAATACCTGCTTATGCCATTACAGGATTTGACTATAGTCTTTATCTTAATGAGATTATAGCAGGGACGATAGTGGCGCCATTGGGTACTTGGGTTGGCATGCACTTACTTGTTAAGATGTCAGAGCATATGTTTGTTACAGTCTTCAAACTATTGTTAACAGTGGTTGCTGTCAAACTGATTTGGACAGTCATCATCTCTCTGTAAACGTTTATTTTGCATCATTCGGCATGCTGAAAATTGCAAATGCTGCGATGACTGAACCACAGGCCATGACCATCGATGCAGTAAATAAGCTTCCTATCCCACTTTGCAATAAAAGCCCGGCGGCAATTGGCCCGCACACTGCACCACCCCGGCCTACCCCTAAAATAAAACCAGTGCCTCCTGCGCGAACTTCGGTTGGGAATGAGCGTGCGATGATTGCATATAGACCTACAATTGAAGCATTGGTAAAAAAACCTATAGCTGAAGTCACGATAGAGAGTTCAGCGATGCTGTTATATTTCAAACCAAATAAAGTTACCGAGAATGAAGAAAGTAGCAAAGCGATAATAACTAGCTTTTGAGTTGAGACTTTATGTGTCAGTAAACTTAGGCTGATACAGCCACTAATACCGCCTACGTTAGCCCAAACTAAAACACTCCCTGATAGTGTTGGAGGGTATCCCATGTCAACAACTAGTTTCGGTATCCATTTCATGATGTAATAAAAAGTCATCATATGCGTAAAGTAAGCAATCGTTAAAAGCGTCGTTGGTTTAATTAAGTCTGCTTGAAATAAGCGACTAATCCCCATGCTTTTTTGTGATTGTTCGGGTGTTGGTAACTCAGCAATAGGCGCTTTGCCTATATGATTTAATGTTCTGTTGATTCGTTCGAGTGCGTTACGGGGTCTCTTTTGATCTAAAAAAGAGATAGATTCTGGCAGTAAATACCACGTTAATGGAATGGCAAAAAAAGAAATAATCGAGCCAAACAGAAAAACAGAGCGCCAGTCAAAGTGAGTTAATAATATGGAAGCGATTGTACCACCAACGATAACCCCGAGTGGGTAGCCCGTTGCCATGAGAGTGACACAGAAGTTACGATTTTTAAGGTTTGAAAACTCTGCAGACATGACGCTAATAGAAGCTAATACACCTCCAATACCAAGGCCGGTAAATAGCCTCACAATACACAGCATTGAAATAGTTTGAGCAACTGCAGCACCGTACATACCGAGAGCCATAATACACAGGCTTATTAATGCGATGGGTCTTCTGCCGATACGGTCAGCGATGCCACCAAGTACAAATGCACCAAGCCCCATTCCTATCAATTCCATTGATAACACAACGCCTAAAGCGGCTCTATTAACCCCCCATTCTTCAGCGATTCCTGGTGCTGCAAAACTAATGGATAAAACATCGTAACCATCAAGCGATATTAAAAATACACATAATGCAACAATACAACATTGGCGAAATGACATTGGTGAGTGTTCCACTGTTCGACGTAGCTCGTTTACCATTCCTGCCCCTCTTTCATTCTGAATTATGTTCTTAGTAAACCAACTGAAATCTAGCAAAATTCATTAATAAACAAATAATAGTTAATTTTATTGCATGCATATGTTTGATGCTGTATTTACATTTTGCAATACTATGTCAATGCATCAGTTTTAGGCATCTCAATTTAATATAACTGCATGTTGTGATATGCCGTATCGCATAAGGTATACATGTTTAATAATGCGCAACAATCGTTACAAAATGTAACAAAATAATAACTAAGATGTAACAAATAAGGTAACTAGAAAGTTGCCTTGTACACATAATCGAATTTAGGAGATGGAGCTATGTTATCTAATATGAATGCTAAAGTTGCTGATACATCAGTCTTTAATGATTCAGAAGTTCTTCAGGCTTGGAAATGGAGGGGTAATGTTTTTACTGGTGAGTGGACTAAAGCAGGTGGTGGTGCTTATTCAGTCATCGAACCAGCAACAGGCGATTCGCTTTTCGAAGCTGGGATGGCCAATGCGCAAGATGTGGCAGCTGCGGCCATTAGGGCAAAGCAGGTGCGTAAGAGTTGGACTAATGTATCTCCGCGAGACAAGCATGCTATTTTTACCAAAGCAGCAAAGTTTCTAGAGGATAACCTCGAAGAAGTCGCGGAATTGATTTTTCGAGAAACAGGCGGAACGCGCTTAAAAGGCATGCACGAAGTTCGCGAAGGTCTCCAAATTTTTCATATCGCCGCTGGTATGTGTCTTGAGCCACAAGGTTATGTCCTCCCTTCTAGTGCTGGTCGTCAAAGTTATGCCAAGAGAGTGCCGCTTGGTGTGGTCGGCGTTATTTCTCCATTTAACTTTCCATTAGTGCTTTCCTTACGTGCCGCTGCACCAGCACTCGCTGCTGGTAATACCGTGATTTTAAAGCCAGATGCACAAACCGTGTTTAGTGGTGCAATTGCAGCCGCGATTGCATTAGAAGCAGGCGGCTTGCCAAAAGGTGTATTACAAATTATGCCTGGGGATGGCGATGTGGGTGCTGCGTTGTGTAATGCGCCTGAAATCGACATGATTGCTTTTACTGGCTCTACTGCAACAGGCAGAAAAGTGGCTGAAGCAGCGAGTAAGCATTTAAAGAAAGTATCCCTTGAGCTTGGCGGTAAAAGTCCGTTGATTATATTAGAAGATGCCGATCTTGATGTTGCGGCAAGTAATGCAGCATGGGGTTGCTTCTTACATCAAGGTCAAATCTGTATGGCGTCAGGCAGAGTCTTTGTTCATGAAAATATCTCCGATGAATTCACACAAAAACTGGTTGAGCATGCAGAAAGATTAACTGTTGGTAATCCGATGGTACAGGATGTTGATATCGGCCCGATCATCAATGCGGTTCAACGCGATCGTGTAGACGGCATTGTGCAAGACAGCATTAAAGCTGGTGCCAAACTGGAAACTGGCGGTACTTACGAAAACCTATTCTACAAACCAACCGTTTTATCCAATGTAAAACCAGGTATGCGTTCGTATCACGAAGAGGTGTTTGGGCCAGTAGCCAATTTGATTGTATTTAAAACCGATGAAGAAGTCATCAAGATGGCAAATGATACTGAATATGGTTTATCAGCAGGAATTATTTCTAAAGATATCGCTAGGGCACAACGTATTGGTGAAGAAATTCATTCAGGTGCATTACATATTAATGATCAAACGATTAATGATGATTGCGTGAACCCATTTGGCGGATGTGGTGTGTCTGGTAATGGCGGCAATATTGGTGGGCCTTCTAACTGGGAGAGTTTTTCACAACTACGTTGGATCACTGTTCAGGGTAGCGCACATCCTTATCCGTTCTAATAAAAAAAGTATCACAAAAAGCATGACAAAGAAGCAGACTAAAAAGTTGTTCGATTTGAGAAATATAAAAATTGAAAATCAATATAGGGGGGTAAAAATGATGGAGAATAGATTTCCTTTGAAGCGTATGTGTTTGGCCATTTCGGCAACTTTATTAGCAGCGACAAGTAGCCATGCTGCTGAAATAAATACAGGTAATGAAGACTGGAATGTTAGATGGGATAATACCGTTAAATACAGCAATATTTACCGACTACAGGATCCAAAGTCAGAATATTTAGGCCCAGGTCCAGGTAGTAGTGCTGGTACTGGAGCTGGTGATGGTGATCGTAACTTTGATAAAGGCTTTGCGTCACACCGATTTGACGTGTTAACTGAGTTTGATGCCGTTTGGCAGAAGAAAATGGGCGTTCGCCTGAGTGCGGATGCTTGGTATGATCCTGTTTATCATCGTAAAAATGATAACAATACAGGCTTTACACATAATGTATCAGTGCCGGCCAATGAGTTTAGCGGTGGCGTTGAAGAAACCATGGGTGAAAATGCCCGGCTTTTGGATGCCTATGGTTTCTATAAAGGTGAACTAGGATCAGTTCCATTCAGAGTTAACCTAGGCCAGCATTCATTAGTTTATGGTGAAAGCTTACTGGGTGGTAATAATGCAATTGCTGCCGCAAATGGCCCTGTAGATATTATTAAAGCAGCAACTGTGCCAGGCGCTAAAGTAAAAGAGTTCATATTGCCTGTACCACAGATTTCAGCAAGCTTTCAACCAACTCAAAAACTGAAGTTGGGTGCTTACTACCAAACTAAATGGAAAGAATCTCAGTTTTTTGCACCAGGTAGCTTTCTTTCGCCCAATGACACCTTTGGTAAAGATGCACAAGCTTTATTAAGCACACCAGGTGGTGGGTTGTTTAATCGTGCGCACGATATTGATGCGCGTGACTCTGGTCAATGGGGTGCTCAAGTAAAGTATCGTCCTGATGCTGTAGATGTTGAATTGGGTGCCTACGCCGTTAACTGGCATGATAAAGTGGCAACAGCGTTGTATTTTGACCCTGCGGTAACAGGCACTTATCGCCGTGTTTTTCATGAAGATATTCGTGCCTATGGTGTGAGTGCTAGTGGTGTCATAGCTAAAAATAGTGTCTCTTTAGAGGCTTCTTATCGTGAAAATATGCCAATAGTTGGCGGTAACGGATTTTTTAATGTCGTTGTTCCTAACAATGCGGGTTTGTTTGATAACAAAAATAACCCTGCATACGCAGTTGGCGAGACGTTCCATACCACCTTGGTAGCAATCAATACCATTCAGCCTAATTTTTTAATGGATGGAGGTAGCTATGTTCTGCAATGGGATTACCATAAATTATTAGATACAGATAAAAACCCAGGTGCGCGCGATAGAGCAATGGACGGCCATGCAAATCAAGTGACCTTTGTTTTTCAACCAGAATATTACAACGTGATTGATGGTGTTGATCTCCAGCTTCCGATTGTTCTAGGTTATACCACTGGAAAATCACCTATTTATGCAGGTTGGGTAGATGGTGGTGGCACATTAGATGTGGGCCTTAAGGGAACTTACAGAACAGTTTGGGAGTTTGGTCTAAATTATCGTAACTACTTTGGTCCTAAAGGGCAAAGTATCGGTAGCGCACCGCTTGGTAATGGCGGTCAGGATCAAACAATGTCCGATCGTGACTTCTTGTCATTTTCTGTTTCACGTACATTCTAAGTTTAGGAAAAAGAGAAAATTATGAATTACAAAATAACCTATTTAATGATCGCAGTTGCGATGGCATTTTCTTCAACTAGTCAGGCGGCAGTCAGTGCTGATGAAGCAGCGGCACTTGGTAAAACATTAACCGCAGTTGGTGCAGAGATGGCTGGTAATGCTGATGGATCTATTCCTGCCTATACGGGTGGGTTTACTACAGCAGATCCAAGCTTTAAGCCAGGGGTAAAAGGCTCAAAACGTAAAGACTTTTTTGCTGATGATAAACCGCTCTATACCATTACTGCTGCCAATTTGGATCAGCATGCAGATAAGCTGACAGATGGTGTGAAGGCATTATTTAAGCAGCGTCCTGATTTTGTCATGCATGTTTACCCAACGCGACGTACTGCTGCGGTTCCACAGCGTATTCAGGAAGGCACTTTGAAAAATGCGACGGCAGCAAAACTTACCGCTGAAGGTAGAGGTTTCGATGCACCAGCAAATGGATTTCCATTTCCGATTCCTAAAAATGGTAGCGAGGTCATGTGGAATCATTTGTCGACTTGGGAAGGTGAAACCTTACAATACACTTCTAACTGCTGGATGGTTACACCAAATGGCAATATGCGTTTATCGAGCTCTGGTGAACAGACGAAAAAATCAATTCTATATAGAAATGATGGTAAAAATGATTTTGATGGTTATTTGGGAATAGGTCGTTACGTTCAGGAAGCGCCAGCTTCTAAAGCGGGTGAATCGATTTTGTTTCATGACACGGTTAATTATGACAAGTATGGCTATTCGCTATGGCAATACTTGGTTGGGCAACGTCGTGTACGTCGTGCGCCTTCGCTTGGTTATGATACCCCCGATAGCGTGACCTCAGGGCTAGGATTCTTTGATGAGGCATTTATGAGTTTCGGTCCATGGTTTAAACATGACCTCAAACTCGTTGGCAAAAAAGAAATGATTGTGCCTTATAACAATAACAAAGCGGCCAATGCTGACCCTGAAAAGTTGATGGGCAAAAACTTCCTTAACCCAGAGTTGGTGCGTTGGGAATTACACCGTGTATGGGAAGTGGACGCTGAGTTGAAAAAAGGCCAAAGGCACGTTGTGCCTAAACGCAAGTATTATGTGGACGAAGATAGTTGGCGTACCCTGTTAATCGATGGTTGGGATGCAGATGGCAAACTCTGGAGATTTAACTATACATTGACCTATTTAGCGCCAGAAATTCCAGCGTTAATCGGTTCTGTTATGTGGGGTACCTATAATCTTCAACAAGGCGGTTATTATATCAACGCTGCATTCAATGGCAACACTATCCAGCCATGGGTGAACCCAAAGATTGACGTGAAAATGTTTACACCTGAAGCCTTATCCGAACTAGGTACAAGATAATCTCCGAAGCAAGCAGTAAAACCTTAATAAGGGGGAGCAAGCATGCCCCCTTTTTTTTTAAAGTGAAAATATGAATAAGCAATTATTAAGTCTGATATTAGTTGGCACTCTGCTATTTTCATCTCATTCTAGCTTTAGCCAGAACAGTGAGGTAGAGGTAAAAATACCAGATAGCCTCAATAGGAATGCAATCATTTCTCATAAGGCCAGTAGAGCAGTATTACTTGCGGTTACACGTGCAGGGAATCGATTAGTTGCAGCGGGTGAGCGTGGCATTATTTTGACTTCTGATGATAATGGGTTGAGCTGGAAACAAGCGTCAGTGCCGACAAGTACAAATGTAGTTTCTTTAAAGTTTATTGATGATAAGAATGGCTGGGCAACTGGTCATATGGGCATTATCTTAAATACTAAAGATGGTGGCAAAACATGGACCAAACAATTTGATGGGATTCAAGCAGCACAACTCGCTGTTAAAGCGGTTACAGGCTCTGATGATGAACGCGCCATTAAAGAAGCTAACTATTTGATTGCAGATGGCCCAGATAAGCCATTCTTTGACATAGATATGCAAGTGAACGGATACGGAATTGCTATTGGTGCATTTAATTTAGCTTTTGTTACGCGTGATTTTGGCAAAACATGGCAATACCTTTCACCCAATATCAATAACAAGTTAAACCGGCACTTACATCAAATCAATAAAGTAACCCAGGATAAAGTAAACCAGGGCTACGTCATTTTTGGGGAGCAGGGCTTAATTCTATATTCAAGTGATAATGGACAAAGCTTTGATCAATTAAATTCTCCCTATGCTGGTACTTGGTTTGGCATGATAGTGACTCGTGATGGTGCGTGGGTGGCATACGGTCTTAAAGGCAATGCTTATATTTCACGTGATCAGGGTGTTAACTGGTCAAAAATTCAAACTAACACTGAAACATCCATTTCTGCAGCAACAGAACTCAGCGATGGGACAGCTATTCTTGCCACGCAAGCGGGGGAGTTATTAGCAGGAACGAATAACAGTGATGCGTATAAAGTCATCAAGCAATTACACGGATACCCAATAACCAGTATTGTTGAAGCGGCTTCTGGCGACTTAATCGTCACAGGCTTACGTGGCGTTATTAAAGTCGATAAGAATGATATAAAAAGTCAGTCAGTAAACTGAATAAAAAGGGTGAAAATCGAATGAAAGAACTTAATACTCAAGATCAAGTGGTTAAATCATTAGTTGATTTTGATCAGAGCTCAGGCAACATATTTGAGCGTTTGTTATTCAACAATCGTCTCATTGTCGTTGGTGTTTGTTTACTCATAACGGTCTTGTTAGGTCTACAGGCTTTAAACCTTAACTTGAATGCCAGTTATGAAAAAATGATTCCTTCAAAGCATCCTTTCGTTCAGAACTACTTAGACAATAAGGAAGATCTAGCTAGTTTAGGCAATTCAATCCGTATCATTGTTGAAGTTAAAGATGGCACCATTTTTGAACCGAAATATTTAGAGACGCTGAAACAAATTAATGACGAGGTTTATTTAATCCCAGGCGTTGATAGACCTTTCATGAAGTCATTGTGGACCACGGCAACACGCTGGGTTGCCGTGACGGAGCAAGGGCTTGAAGGCGGCACGGTGATACCAGATGAGTATGATGGATCACCGACGAGTTTAAATACAGTGCGTGAAAATGTGGCACGTTCTGGTGAAGTGGGACAGCTTGTCGCTGCAAACTTTCAATCAAGCGTAATATTTGTTCCGCTATTAGATAAAAATCAGATCACAGGGCAACCACTCAATTATCGCGACTTTAATCAACGAATTGAAGAGGTTCGTAAAAAATACAAGAATGAGAATATCACCATTAGGGTAACTGGTTTTACTAAAGTGATCGGTGAACTAATAGAAGGATTAGTTGAAATATTAGGTTTTTTTGTGTTTGCTGTTGTGGTCGCAGCGATTATGCTGTACTGGTTCACACGTTGCATTCGCTCAACATTATTGGTTGTTACCTGCTCCATGATAGCCGTGTTATGGCAGTTTGGTTTAATGCATCTGTTAGGCTTTGGCCTTGACCCTTATTCAGTGTTGGTATCCTTTTTAATCTTTGCGATTGGCATGAGTCATGGCGCCCAGAAAATGAATGGCATCATGCAAGATGTTGGCCGAGGCATAGATAAATTAGTGGCTGCTAGATATACGTTCAGGCGTTTATTTGCTGCAGGAATCACAGCTTTACTGTGTGATGCAGTTGGTTTTGCGGTTTTATTAATTATTTCAATCAAAGTCATTCAAGACTTGGCGATTATGGCAAGTATTGGCGTTGCCGTGTTGATTTTTACCAATCTGATTTTATTACCTATTTTGCTTTCGTTTGTTGGTGTAAGCCAAAAGGCGGCGACAAGAAGCTACAAAGCCGAACAAGCTGATTTATCTGGCAAAAAGCATTGGCTATGGGGCTTTTTAGACACATTTACCAAGCAACCAGGTGCTGGCATTGCGGTTGCTGGTGGCATTCTACTGACTATTGTGGGGCTTGTTGTTAGCGCTAATCTACAGGTGGGGGATTTAGATTCTGGCGCGCCAGAGTTGCGTGCCGATTCTCGTTACAATATTGATAATGCCTACATGGTGAAAAACTATGCCGCGAGTTCTGATATTTTTGTTGTCATGGTAAAAACCCCAACTGACTCATGCACGCGATATAACACCTTAGCTTTAGTTGATGAATTAGGTTGGCAATTAGAGCAACTACCAGGTGTAGAAACTACCAATTCAATGGCTAATCTTGCCCGTATGATTTCTGCGGGATACAACGAAGGTAATTTTAAATGGATTGGACTTTCTAGCAATAACGCAGTGTTGGGCGGCATACAACAACGCGCCCCAAGAGAGTTGATCAATGTCGATTGCAGTATGCTAATGCTCTATGTCTATCTGAAAGATCATAAAGCGCAAACACTAATTGATGTTACTAATGCGGTTCAAACATATGTTGATAACCATGATACTGGAGAGGCTAAATTCTTGATGGCTGCCGGCAATGCTGGCATTGAGGCTGCTACCAATATTGTCGTGAAAAAAGCAAACCGCGAAATGATGTTCTGGGTGTTTGCCGTTGTGACAATACTTTGCTGGTTTACTTTCCGTTCTTGGCGCGCTGTGTTAGCTGCAATGTTGCCTTTGGTCATGACTGCTATATTGTGCGAGGCAATGATGGTGGTGTTCGGTATCGGCGTTAAAGTGGCTACCTTACCGGTTATCGCACTCGGTGTCGGCATCGGTATTGATTATGCACTCTATGTGTTATCTGTTGTGTTAGCGCATATGCGTAAAGGCGATAGCTTGTCGGTTGCTTATTATAAGGCTCTATTATTTACTGGGCGGGTCGTTTTATTAACTGCTGCGACCTTGGGTGTGGGTGTAGGGTTCTGGATACTGTCGCCGATTAAGTTCCAAGCCGATATGGGTATATTGCTGGCCTTCATGTTTGTATGGAATATGCTTGGCGCGCTGATTCTTCTACCAGCTTTAAGTTACTTTTTACTTGAGAAAAAAAGAGTGAAAGATAGTAAGCTGAATCAGCATGGTCTGCCAATTAGCGCACAATAGCGATATACAGGTAAACTTGTTTAACTTGCTGAGTAGTTGAAAATACTACAGTAATTGACTTTAATGGATTTAAAGCAAGTTATCTTGTTTACACAATTTTAAATTATTTTTATGGGGTCATTCGATAAATGGACGCTAAATATTTAACTATTAATAGTTGCAAGATTCGTTATTTTGATAACGAGAAGAGTGGGCCTGTATTATTTTTATCCCACGGTGTTGGCGCATCATCAGAGTTTTGGGAAGAACTTATCACCCTACAGGACAATGCATTTCGAATGATTGCATGGGACTATCCAGGACATGGTCGTTCAGATTTCTTAAATGATAAAGATTATCGCTTAGATGTCTTTGCACAGTATGCTTGGCAATTATTAGACCATCTTAAAATTAATAATGCCACCTTAATTGGTAACTCTCTTGGTGGTGCGGTGTCTTTAAGAATGCTCAAGCTGAAAGAGTCACGTGTGGATAAGCTTGTATTGCTTAACGCTGCAATGCTTGGTAACGATGCCCCACGGCCTTTCCGTTTGATGACGATTCCAGTGTTAGGTGAAATCATGACGAAATCTGCAGACATGGCATACAAACAACAAATTGCAGCTATTTTTGCAAAATCTTATCAGGTAACAGATAAGATGCCAGCTGTTATTAAACGTAATGTTTCACGCCCAGGTGCGCAAGCCGCCTTTCTAGCTACTATTAGGCTATGTACATCATTTGGCGGACAATCTAAAAGTTTGGTGAATGAGGCACATCAAATATTATCAACCATCAAGAAACCAACTTTATTTATTCATGGTAAAGAAGATAGGGTTATTCCTGTGAGTCACTCAGAACAAGCGCATGCACTAACGCCTAATTCAAAACTAATGATTATGCAAGACTGCGGTCATACACCACATGTTGAGAAGCCGCATGCGCTTCTTCAAGCATTGAAAGAATTTATTCGGGATTAACGATGCTTAACTTAGACGGCTTTGTACTTGAGCGTTTAAGTTAACTACTTTTCAGTCATAAATTTAATTTCTATACTGCCATCACGTTGTGCGAGAAGCCACTGATGGCTTTGCCGTTTTATATGGTCAGTAAAACTACCGATCAGTAAAGGAGTGTTAGCTATCACAGGTGATGACGCATCCGCAGGGCCGTTGATTAACCAAACACGACTATCTGCTCTTACATTTTCCTGACCAATGATCGTAAACACGCTATTTACTATGATATGTGCAGATGTTCTAGGCGACCTTGCTATAAAAGATTCAAGGATTGCTTGTCTGCCACAAATGGGGTTGTTTGGGTCACTTGGACGGCTTAAAACAGCATCTTGTGTGTAGCAGTTAGCCAGCGCTTGCCACTGCTGTTGATCCATCAGCATGGTCACGCGGTTAAGTAATTGCTGGCACTCCCATTGAATGACGGCCTGTTCAATACGTTCAGCTTCCATTTATGATTCCTTTAGCCACTTAGAAATTGCGTTTGCTACACTTTCGGGTTGTTCCATTATGCTCATATGCGCACACTTAGGGATCACGCTTAAAGTGGCATTATTAATTAACGCTTTCATTTCTTGATGAACTGAAACTGGGCTCCAGAGATCATCTTCACCGCAAAGTAACAAAGTAGGGCAGTCGATTTGACGAAGAACTGACTCCATATCAGGGCGATTTAATAAAGCATTGATCTGTGCAGCAAAAATAGTGGGGGTTTTGCGTTCTAGCATATCCAGAATAGCGTCAAACACAGGACTGTGATGAAACTGTGGATGCACCATCCCAGGTGCCCACTGCTCCCCCATTACGCGCATGCCTTTCTGTTTTGATATTTCTAACAAAACCATGCGCTTTTCTTTTTCTTGCGTACCTTTCTCTCCAGATGCAGCGCTGCGATAAGCCGTATCAAACAAACCTAAGTGACTGACGCGCTCAGGCGCTTGACGCATGATTTCCATCGCAATGCGTCCGCCCATCGAATGACCAAAAACAATCAATTGATCGCCTTCAACCTGCGTTAAAACATGCTTAGCCATAGCGGCTAAATCATCTAATTCACCATAGTCCGCTATAGTGAAATTGTCAGAAACGTTTAACTGTTCAAGAATAGGTGTCCAAATGTCTTCATCACAAAGCAAGCCTGGTAGTAAAACAAGTTTTTGATTACTGTACATTTAAAGCTCTTCTGTGCTTATTTCTTGTTGATTAATACTGTGTTTCATCGCTGAAATAGTCAGTGTTAAATCGGCAAACCCATTTTTTGTTCAATATCATGCATCGCCTGATAACAAGGGAACACTTTGGCAACGCTCGCATTGGGTTCACGACCTTCTTTAATGGCGGTAATAAATTCGCGGTCTTGTAATTCAATGCCATTCATTGAAACATCTACCTGCGAAACATCAATCACTTCTTCTTTACCATTCACGAGATCATCATATCGTGCGATATAGGTTGCAGTATCACCGATATAACGGAAGAAAGTGCCCAATGGACCATCATTGTTAAATGATAGTGATAAGGTGCAGATTGCACCATTGGCTGCTTTTAATTGAATGCTCATGTCCATGGCAATACCTAACTCAGGATGTTTCGGGCCTTGAATACCATTCACTTCAACGATGTCACAGCCACACATGTATTGGAACAAATCAATCGTGTGGGCAGCGTGATGCCATAATAAATGATCAGTCCAAGTTCTTGGCTCACCCAAAGCATTTACGTTTTTACGACGGAAGAAGTAAGTTTGCACGTCCATTTGATGAATATTAAATTCACCAGCTTGGATTTTGTTATACACATATTGATGGCTAGGATTAAACCGACGGGTGTGACCACACATGGCAACTAATCCAGTTTTTTTTTGCTTTGCCACCAAGGCTTGGGCATCGGCCAAGTTATCAGCCATAGGAATTTCAACTTCAACATGTTTGCCTGCTTGTAAACATTGCATCGCTTGTGAAGCATGCATTTGCGTCGGTGTACATAAGATGACAGCATCAACATCATCACGGCTTAGTGCTTCATCTAAGCTCGTAGCCACATTAGGGATGCCATATTTTTTAGCAAGCGCTGCTAATTTATCTTGTTCAGGACTGACTAAACAGGTGACTTCGGCATCAGCAATATTTTGCAGACCATCCAAATGTTTAATGCCAAATGCGCCAGCGCCAACTAACGCTATTCTTACTTTATTGCTCATGTTCACTCATTCTCTTTATTCAAATATCACTGTTACTTATTTTCAAGGATTAAATGCCCCACAGCGCAGTTAGAAGCTGGGACATGATAAAAACGATGTTTCACTGCTGGCTTGACACCACCATTTAAATCACTCATGGCACCACGCGCGATTAACCACATCACCAGTTCAACACCCTCCGAACCCGCCTCTCTCACATAATCAATATGCGGCATATTGGCTAAAGTTTCAGGGTCGTCGATTAAGCTATCTAGGAACTGATTGTCCCATGCTTTATTAATGAGACCAGCACGAGGGCCTTGCAGTTGATGACTCATACCGCCTGTTCCCCAAATATGCACGTTTAAATCGTCATCATAGCTTTC
>JANNOS010000052.1:0-12689 GCA_031399315.1 Methylophilaceae bacterium
AATCTACCCAATCTAAAAAACCTTGAGCATCCTTTGTATATTTCCCAACAAATCGCGGCAATTGCCGTATCCAATGTACTGGCAGGTCGTAATCTCACACTGGCTTTGCCAGAAGCGCTAAGTAATTACACCGCAGCAACACCTCAACAAAAAGGTGCGGCGGCTGATTTAAGTTATGGTACTTTGCGTTTTTATGGCGAGGTAAATGCTTATTTGGTGAAACTGCTCGAAAAACCTTTAAGTAATGAGCATATCACTGCACTTTTATTAGTGGCAATTTATCAGTTGTTGCACGATAAAGCGGATGATTTTACAGTGGTGAATCAGGCTGTCAAAGCGGCGAGTTACGCCAAACCAAAATGGGCAAAAGGCTTGGTCAATGGCGTGTTGCGCAATTTTTTACGCCAAAAAGAAGCATTAGCCGAGCGCATCAAAATTGATGAAGTTGCGCTTTATTCTTATCCGCAATGGTGGATTAATAAACTTAAAATTCAATATCCTGAGGATAAAGCAGCTAAAAATAGCATGCCTGCAGACCAATATCCATGCGGCTTCCAGAGCATCCTAAAAACAGGTAATTTGCATCCGCCCATGACATTGCGCGTGAATATCAGAAAATCGAACGCGCAGGAGTATTGTCAACTCTTAGCACGTCAGGACGTTGAGGCGGTAGCCTTGGGCGGGCAAGCGGTGATGTTGACCAAGCCCATGTCAGTCGAGTTGGTGCCGGGCTTTTTAGAAGGCGTGGTTTCTGTGCAAGATTACGGTGCACAATTTGCAGCGCAGCTTTTGGATGTGCAACCAAATATGAGAATTTTAGACGCATGTAGCGCGCCAGGTGGTAAAACAGGCCATGTGCTAGAGCTTGCAGATGTGCAACTAACCGCGCTGGATAACGATGCCAGCCGCTTAAAGCGCGTGGCGAGTAATTTGGCAAGATTAAATCTTAAGGCCGATTTAGCTTTGGGTGATGCAGGTAATTGGCAGTCAGAAAAACCGTTTGACCGAATTTTGGCCGATGTACCGTGTAGCGCTTCTGGCATAGTGCGCAGGCATGTCGATATTAAATGGTTGCGCCGTGAGGCAGATATTGTGTCTTTTACGCAACAACAGGCGCAAATTTTGGCTAATTTGTGGCATTTGTTGTCAAAAGGCGGTAAATTACTCTATGTAACATGCTCTATTTTTAATGAAGAAAATCAACATCAAATTGACAATTTTTTACTAAAAAATACGGATGCAACCCAATTACCACTTTTGTTGACAAATGACACAAATCAAAACATTCACATTCAACATGGTCAACTTATTCCTTGCGATGTTCACGATGGCTTTTTTTACGCGCTTTTGCAAAAAAACTAGCGTATTTTTAGCATTGCTGTTTGCATGCGGCGGCCTGTTTGCGGCTGCGAGCAGCATTCAGATTAAAAGTGCAGAATTAACACAGCAAGAAGACTTTTATATTCTAGATGCCGATGTTGAAGTTCGTTTTGATAAAGAAATGGAAGAGGCGGTCAATAAAGGCGTGCCGCTCAGTTTTTTAGTCGAGTTTCAAATTGTAAGCCCACAAAAATATTGGTTTGACGATGAAATCGTGACGAAATCTCAAAGCGTTTCATTAAGTTATCATGCACTAAGCCGCCAATATTTGGTGAATCGTGATGCACATCAATTATCTTTTGAAACACTGAGCGAAGCAGCAAAAGAATTAGGCAATCTTCATGATTGGAAAGTCGTAGAAAAATCCATTTTAGAAAAAAATGAGCCTTATAACGCAGCTTTGCTGATTCGTTTAGACCAAACCAAATTACCTAAAGCGATACAGGTGGATAGTATTGCCAGCGAAAAATGGAATTTAGCTTCACAAAAATTTGAGTGGGCGTTAAAAGAGCAGAAATAATAATGCATCAAACTAGCAGGCTATGATTTGCAACCAATGATTTGTAACCAATGAGATATATTTTATTTGTAAGTGTGGGGTTAGGGCTGGTGTTGTTATACCTGCTTTCGCTTGCAAGTGCCAATACAGCCATTTCTGGCGATTATTACAAAATCCTGTTGTATATCAATATCGCACTTGCGGGTGCACTCATCGTATTAATTGGTTTTCAGCTATGGCATTTGGCCAGAAAAATTCGCAGTGGGGTGATGGGGAGTCGCCTCACACTTCGTTTGCTGGGCACTTTTGCATTGATGGCGATTATTCCTGGCCTTGTTGTTTACTTGGTTTCGGTCAATTTTTTAACGCGCTCTATTGAGTCTTGGTTTAACGTCAAAGTAGAATCTGCCCTAGATGGGGGCTTAAGTTTAGGTCAGCGCGCATTAGATATTATGTTGACAGATGTTGAAGAAAAGGCCGAAAACATGGCCATCACCTTGGCCTTTCAGCCATCTCGTAGTCAATTTAGTTTGTTGAATGATTTACGTGAAAAATCAGGCATTCAAGATGCAGTTTTGCTCACACCGCAAGGGCGTATCATTTCAATTTCCAGTAGCGATTCGAGTAGTTTTTTGCCAGAACTGCCAAGCCTACAGCAGTTGCAACAAGCACAGAGTCGTATTTATGGAAAAATTGAACCTATTCCGAATAAAGGCCTTTATTTGCGGGTGTTAGCGCCAGTAAACGCACGCGAGCTTTCTGGCGAAACGCGCATTTTGCAACTATTACAGCCAGTGCCAAAATCGCTATCCAACACGGCAGAGGCGGTGCAAGAGGTGTATCGCGATTACCAAGAGCTTTCTTACAGCCGCGATTCAATTAAAGATATTTTTAAACTCACTTTGACCTTGGTGCTCATGTTGGCCATGCTATCTGCGTTGGCGATAGCCTTTGTATTAAGCCGCAGACTAACGCAGCCGCTAACGGTGTTGGCGGAAGGTACGCGTGCCATTGCGAGTGGTGATTACAGCACGATGTTGCCAGAACATGGCAAAGATGAACTGGGCATATTGGTGAAATCGTTTAACAGTATGACGCGCCAATTGGATGATGCCACTAGAGCGACAGAAAGAAACAGAGCGCGTGTAGAGGCCGCGCGTGGCTATTTAGAGACTATTTTGGCGCATTTATCTTCTGGCGTATTGGCGATGAATGAAAAGGCAGAATTACGTACTTATAATCTCGCGGCAAGTGATATTTTAGGCATTAATTTAGACCCATTTGAAAATAAGCCCTTTACAAAATTAAGTGCCAGCCAAGCATTTTTGACTGAATTTGTGCAAATGTTGCAATCGCATTTTGAATATACCAAAAACAAAGAACAAGAAAAACAAGAGCTAACAAGGCAGCTAGAGATAGTGCGACCACAGGGTAAGCAGTTGTTGCTCGTGCGCGCAACTCGCCTGCCCTCAAGCGCAGGCAATGGCTATGTGGTGGTGTTCGACGATGTGACGACGATGGCGCAAGCACAGCGTGATGCGGCTTGGGGCGAGGTGGCACGCCGCTTGGCACATGAAATTAAAAATCCACTTACGCCAATTCAGCTTTCTGCAGAACGCTTACAGCATAAATTGAGCGCAAAATTAAACCAAGATGATGCGGGTGTGTTGCAACGCGCTACCGATACGATTGTGAATCAAGTCACTGCGATGAAGGGCATGGTGAACGAATTTAGTGAATATGCGCGCGCGCCTTCAGCTAAATTATCTAAACTTAATATGAATAAGCTCATTCAAGATGTCTCAGCGCTTTATGAAGGGACTAAAGAATTAAGTGCCGGAGAAGTAAGCACTGATAAGGAGCGTAGGCAAGTGCCCATTACGCTTAATTTAATGCCCAATATGCCAGATATGAAGGGCGATGCCACCATGCTACGGCAGGTACTACATAACTTGATGCAAAACGCGCAAGATGCCTTAAACAAAACAGAAAACCCAGAAATTTTAGTGCAAACTAGTTTTGATGAAAGTTCGATTAAGCTTAAGGTGAAAGATAATGGACATGGGTTCCCTGTAGATTTATTAGCACACGCATTTGAGCCTTATGTCACCACCAAGGCGCACGGTACAGGTTTAGGCTTAGCGATTGTCAAAAAAATGATTGAAGAACATCATGGGCAGATTAAAATAGAAAATAACCAAACTGGTGGCGCATGTATTACTATAGCGTTGCCTATAGAAAAGCTAAATACAGTCAAGCCGAATGAAAAAAATAGCGAACTTTTTGCACCAGTTAAGAAGAGACGTGTGCGAAAAGTAGCAATAGGTACTAAACAAAAAATTGCAAAAGAAGCATAAAGAGGAAGTAAAACATGGCATCACGTAATATTTTGGTAGTAGATGATGAAATTGGCATTCGTGAGTTATTAAATGATATTTTGCTTGATGAGGGACATCAAGTTTCGCTAGCGGAAAATGCACAGGCAGCGCGTGATTCGCGCTTAAAACAACGCCCAGACATGGTGTTGCTAGATATTTGGATGCCTGATTGTGATGGCATCAGTTTACTTAAAGAGTGGGGTAACGCAGGGTTGCTGACTATGCCTGTCGTCATGATGTCGGGGCACGGCACCATAGATACAGCGGTTGAAGCCACGCGCATCGGTGCATTTGATTTTTTAGAAAAGCCTATCGCTTTGCAGAAACTACTCAAAACGGTGACAGCGGCACTAAAGCACGGCGAGCAACACCCTAAAACAGAAATGAATTTATCCAGCTTTGGCAAAAGCTTGGTGATTAATGAATTAAAACAGCGCTTAGAGCAAATCTCTAACACCAACAACGCATTATTGTTGATAGGTAAAAAAGGCGGAAGTGTCGAGCTTTGTGCCCGTTTTTTACATAGCAAAGGCACGCCTTGGGTTGGGTTAACTGAGTACGAAAAATTAGCCACTGCGCCGCTAGAGGTTTTGGAACAAGCACGTGAAGGTGTTGTGTTTATTGATGAAGTCACGGCGCTGAACAAAACAGAACAAAAAGGCTTGGCTTTATTGTTGACTAAAGCAGAAAAATATCAGGTACGCGTTGTTTGCGCAAGCTATTCTAGCCTGCCGCAATTAGCAGAAAACGCACAGTTTGATAATTTTTTGTTGCAGATGCTTTCAGCTTGTACGCTGAAAGTGCCTGCTTTAAACGATCACCGTGAAGATATTCCTGATCTTGCCACCGCGATGTCTAATTTGTTGGTTGAAAAATCTGGCGCGCAATATAAAACGTTTGATACCGCTGCCTTAAACGCCTTGCGTAACGCTGATTGGCCTGGCGATTTGGCTGAGTTAGAAGCGGTAGTACAAAATTTAATGTTAAGTAGTTTAGAAGAAAAAATCACGCTTAATGATGTCAGTCGCGTGCTTGAGCAGTTTAGTAACAGCCCTGAAAGTCAGGAATCTAAACTACAATCTTTGCCCATTAATTTGGCGCTCCCTTTGCGTGAGGCGCGTGATGATTTTGAGCGTTTTTATTTTCAACATCACATGGCGGTCATCAATAGTAATATGAGCAAGTTGGCTGAAATTTCTGGCCTAGAGCGTACGCATTTGTATCGTAAACTTAAGCAACTCGGCATTAAAATTAAAGGCTAATTTCACGCATGAATAACCAGCTTTAGCTGGTATATTCTGCGGGGACAACCCTTGCGGTTGTCGCACATCTTATTTTATGCCCTGCAGACCGCATGGATATTGGTCTGCAGGGCATGTGCTTACATAAAATTAGAGATGATTAAGCGTTAACACCACGGGCGTGTGGTCGCTAGGGCGCTCTAGCTTACGTGGCGCTTTATCTATCATGCAACTTTCACATTTCACTTTAAGCGCTTCACTCACCAGTATATGGTCGATGCGCATACCAAAATTGCGCCTGAACCCCATCATGCGGTAATCCCACCAACTAAAGCTTTTTTCAGGCTGCTCAAATAATCTAAAGCTATCATGCAGACCTAGCTGTAATAATTTTTGAAAATGCTCACGTTCTTTTGGGCTCACTAAAATCTGCCCTTGCCATAATATAGGGTCGTGACAATCGCGGTCTTCAGGCGCAATATTGTAATCGCCTAAAAGTACTAAATTGGGATATTTACGTAGCTCATTAGCCAACCAAGAATTAAGTGCGTTAAGCCAGCGCATTTTATACTCGTACTTTTCAGAGTCAACCGCTTGTCCATTCACAATGTACACACAAACCACCCGCACATCGTTAATGGTGGCCGAAATCACCCGCTTTTGTTCATCATCAAAACCTGCAATACCATACTCAACATTAGTCATCTCATGTGGACTTAAAATCGCCACACCATTGTAAGTTTTTTGGCCATTATGAATGGCGTTGTAACCCGCGTTTTTTAAATCCTCATACGGAAATTTACTGTCTTCTTGCTTGGTTTCTTGCAAACAAAGCACATCAATTGGGTTTTCTTTAAGCCAATCCAACACATGCGGCAGGCGCACATTGAGCGAGTTCACGTTCCAAGTGGCTAATTTAAAAGGCGCGAGGTTCACAGCTTAATCTCAATAATAGATTGCCACATTTTAACATGCTAAAAAGCTATAGCGGTTTAAGCCACCATACATGCTCGGTGGCTGGGCATTGGCCTTTTAAACCACCAATAACGGCGGTACTGCCAAGCAAAGTTAAATCATAGCTCGTTTGGTAATGTTGTTTAACTTCATCTGCACTAATAGAAAAAGGCGGCCCTGCATGCAAGGCTTGGTCATATTCAAAGCAAATCAATAACTGCGGTGCTCTGTTGGTAAGCGTTATTAAATGTGTAGTGTATTGTTTGCGCATATCCTCGGGCAAAGCCACTAAAGCTGCACGGTCATACACCGCATCCACATTGCCCAGCATTGCGGGCGTCACTTTAAAAATATCCCCCACAAATACGTCAATGTTAGGCGCGCTGTAATGCGTGATTTCATCTAATTTTGTGATGGTAGGCGTTAAGTTAAGGCGATTAAATAAATCTTCAATCGCAATTGCGCTTAACTCAGCACCAGCAACGCGGTAGCCCTGAGCAAGTAACCAAGCAATGTCCAATGTTTTACCGCACAGCGGTAAAAAGATGCGCGCGCCTTGTTTTAAATTGAGGGTTGGGAAGTGTCTAACTAGTAATGGATTGGCATCAGGTAAGTGAAAGCCAATCTCGCTTTTCTCCCATTTAGCGTGCCAAAAATCGGGTTGCATAATTCCTCTATAGATGTTGAATTGTTGGGGTTTACAAAAACAGTTTACCCCAACCTACGGACTAATATTTTTTTTATTGATTCGTTTTTGGAGCGCTAGAATACGCGATGATGACAAATAATTAGCAGCACTCTTTGTTTCGAGGAATAAATCCAACTCTGCTTTAGCTTCATTAAATTGGTTTAATTTCAGTAAACCGCTTATATAGGGCACAATAAAGAAAAGGTTAATATCTGCGGTAGGGAAAAGGTTAAGAATTTCACCATATAAGCCGGTTTCGACTTGGAGAACACTAAGTTTATATTGTAGAGCAAGAGCCGTTTTACATAGGATTACTAATTCCTCGTTTGTACCATTCTTTTTGATATTGTTAAAATTACCGTAAAGTGGCTTTAGTTCAGCTTTTAGAAACTTCCTTCTGTCTATAGCCATCAAATCAACACAACGATAAATGTTGTTGGTATTCAATATAGTTGAACTGTAATTCTTTAGACCAGAATCAATTAAATACTCTGACTCATAGTCATCCAAATTATACTTTTCAATGACAATATAGTATTCCCCACCTAAATAGTCCGAGACATATTTTTCCCAAACTAATCCGAAAGTTTTATCCCAAGCATATGAAGCACGGCCGCGACCTATGTAAAATGGCTTCCCGTCAGCGTTGATGTGACACCAAACATAAAGCGAGTTATAGTGAGGGTTGCTTTTCCACTCAGTGAGTGATGTGGCATGCTTATTTGCTGGGCTAAATGTTTCCATGGAATCAAGCGTCGTTTAAAATCTACAATACTTAACTCGACATCCCATTATGTCTCAACAGCGCATCCATACTCGGTTCCCTACCTCTAAACGCGACAAATGATTCCATCGCTGGGCGAGAACCGCCTTTTGCCAGCACTTCGTTTTTAAAGCGACTGCCTGCTTGCTCTGATAACACACCAAGCTCTTCAAACAAGCTGTAGGCATCTGCAGAAAGCACTTCTGCCCATTTGTAGCTGTAATAGCCCGCAGCGTAGCCACCTGCAAAAATATGACTAAAACTGTTAGGGAAGCGGTTCCATTTTGGTGGGCGCACTACTGCAACTTCGTCACGAATTTGTTCGATTAAATCTAATGCAGACTGTTTCCCATTTGGGTCAAACTCGCCGTGTAAGCGCATATCGAATAATGAAAACTCAATTTGGCGCACGGTTTGCATGCCTGCTTGAAAGTTTTTAGCGGCAATCATTTTATTGAATAACTCACGTGGCAATTGTGCACCGGTGTCTACGTGGGCGGTCATGTGGCGCAGCACTTCCCATTCCCAGCAGAAGTTTTCCATAAATTGGCTAGGTAACTCTACTGCATCCCACTCCACGCCTTTAATGCCAGAAACGCCATATTCGTCCACTTGGGTGAGCATGTGGTGGAGGCCGTGACCAAATTCGTGGAACATCGTGATGACTTCATCGTGCGTAAACAATGCTGGTTTACCGACGCTGTTTTCCCTTTTTAGTGGCGCGGAGAAGTTGCAGGTTAAATAAGCCACTGGTAATTCAATACCATCGGCTTTTTTACGACGGGTGATGCATTCGTCCATCCATGCGCCACCGCGCTTAAAGTTGCGTGCATAAAGGTCTAGATAAAAATAGGCAATGGGGTTGTTGTGGCTATCGCTGATTTCGTAAAAGCTGGCGTCAGCGTGCCAAACAGGCGCATCAACCTTACGTACCAGCACGCCAAAAATAGTCTCGGTCACTTTGAATAAACCAGCGAGCACTTTGTCTTCTGGAAAGTATTGTTTTACTTCTTGATCTGAGAAAGCATATTTCTCTTCACGCAATTTCTCGCTCACATAAGCTACGTCCCACGCTTGCATATCCTCGATGCCTAGTTTTTTGGCGTAGGCGGTAAGTTCTTGCATATCGCGTTCGGCATACGGTTTCGCGCGTTTGGCTAATGTATCTAAAAATTCGGTCACTTGTTTTGGACTATCTGCCATCTTGGTGGCGAGTGAGAGCTCTGCATAGTTTTTAAAACCTAACATTTGGGCTTCTTCTTGCTTGAGTTTTAAAATGTCGCTGATGAGTTGGGTGTTATCCCACTCCTTTTTACCAAACTCACTGGCACGGGTGGCATAGGCGCGATAGAGCGTTTCGCGCAAGGCGCGGTTTTCGGCGTATTGCAATACAGGTAGATAAGAAGGAAAGTGTAGGCTAAATTTGTATCCTAGCTTTTTATTTTCGTTACCAGCTTGCGCTGCTAAGCCATCAGCCTTGGCAGCTTCTTGTGCTGCTACGTTACTATTTTTCGCCGCCTGATGGGCGGCTTCTATCGCATCTGCTGGTAAGCCAGCTAAATCGGCGACATTTTCAACGACGTATTTAAAGTCGTTAGTGTAATCCATAATATTTTCTTCAAACTTAGCACCCAATTTAGAGAGCTCTTCACTTACAGTTTTAAAGCGGGCTTTTTGTTCAGCAGGCAATTCTGCTCCGCCTAATTTAAAATCACGTACTTCATGATTAATAATAGTTTGTTGCGTAGGCGTTAATTTTGTAAATGCGGCACTCGATTGAATAGCCTTAAATTTCGCGTAAAGTCGCTCATCTTGCGAAATATCGCTGCCATAATCGGTTAATTTCGCTAAATTTTCGTTATAAGCTTCGCGCAATTCTGGGCTATTTACGACGGCATTCATGTGGCCGACTTGACTCCAAGCGCGGTTTAGTTTTTCGCTATGGTCTTCTAACTTGAGTGCAAAGTTCTCCCAGGTTGGGGTCTCACTTGAAGTGGCTAAGGTTTCAATAAGTGCGCGGCCTTCAGCCAATAAACTATCAATCGCTGGGCTAACGTGCTCGGGTTTAATTTTGTTAAATTTAGGTAGACCAGCAAGATATAGCAATGGGTTTGACACGTAGAATTCCTTAAAACAATTTAGTTAATTAAGCGTAATGCAAATGGGTAGCGATAAGTTTCGCCCTTACTGGTTGAGATGGCGGCGATAATGCAAAAAACAACGTTGAGTATCCAAATAAGGCCAATTAATACAAAGCCAACTAAAATAACAATAAGCACGCCAGCAATAAACTGCGCAATCAGCATGGTAATTTGAAAATTAAGTGCTTCTTTAGCTTGGTCGTCAATATAAGCGCTATCATCTTTTTTAAGTATCCAAACGATGAGAGATGGAATGAATGAAAATACGGTACCGCCTAAGTGGGTAACTGTGGCAATATTTTTATCGTCGTTACTAGGGACTGTTATTTCGTTTTGAGTTTCACTCTGAGTTTCGTTATCCATGGTGATTCCTTTCGTAATTAATGCAGATTAAATTTAGCAACCATTGGTTCAATTTTTTCTAAATCGGTATGATTTAAAACTTTGCGTGCATTGCTGGTGAGTTTAGTCATTTGGCTATGCAACACCTGTTGTTTCACGCTGAGAACATTTGATGGATGCATAGAAAGTTGACGTAAACCCATGCCAAGTAATAGTTTGGTTAATTTAGCATCGCCCGCCATTTCTCCGCAAACAGAAACAGACTTACCCAATTTTTCACCAGCTTTAATGGTGATAGAAATAAGTTTTAATACAGAAGGGTGTAGTGGGTTATATAAATGCGCAACTGCGTCATCGGTGCGGTCAATGGCAAGTGTATATTGAATTAAGTCGTTGGTGCCGATAGATAAAAAGTCTAGTTCTTTAGCAAAGGCTTCTGCGTTAATGGCTGCAGCAGGCACTTCTATCATGCCACCGAGTGAAATATTTTCGTTAAACGGCAGATTTTCTTTACGCAAAGAAAGTTTAGCGCGTTCTAGCAAAAGTTTAGTTTGACGTAGCTCTGATAAAGTAGAGAGCATGGGAATTAATATTTTAATATTACCGTAGTGTGAAGCACGCAGAAGCGCACGCAATTGTGTGTGGAAAATTTGCGGCTCTGCTAAACAAAGCCTGACTGCCCGCAAGCCGAGTGCTGGATTTGCACAATCGCTGACGCTGTCTGGGTTCATCTGTTTATCTGCGCCCAAATCAAGCGTGCGGATAGTGACAGGCAAGCCGTGCATGGCCTCGGCAACTTTTTTGTAGGCTTGAAATTGCTCTTCTTCATCTGGCATTTCACGTTTGTTCATGAACAAAAACTCGGTGCGGTATAAACCAATTCCCGTTGCGCCAGAAGCCTTTACTGCATCTACATCTTCAGGCCCTTCGATATTAGCTTGTAGCTCAATATCCGTGCCGCACATAGTGACCGCTTTGGTAGATTTAATACGTTTGAGTTTTTGTTGCTCTAGTGCCCATTGATTTTGGCGCAGTTCATATTCCGCCAAAATTTCTTTAGATGGGTTAACAATCACCACACCTAAAGTGCCATCGACAATAATCAATTCACCATTATTAATCAAATCACGTGCGCGTTGCAAAGCGACAATAGAGGGAATATTCAGGCTACGCGCTAGAATAGCGGTGTGCGAGGTGGCGCCGCCTACATCGGTGATAAACGCCGCAAAATGGTGCTGTTTAAATTGAATCGCATCAGCAGGGGAGATGTCGTGTGCAACCAAGATAATGGCACTTTCTTGTTGCTGTTTTTCTTTACCTTGATTGGGCGCTTGACTTGGGTGGCCAAGTAAAACTTTAATGACGCGCTCAACCACCTGTACAACATCATGTTTGCGCTCGCGCAGATATTCGTCATCAATCGCCTCAAATTGCTCAACTATGTCATCCATTTGCTGTTTAATCGCCCATTCAGCATTGCAGTGTTCTTTGCGGATAATATCTACTGGCACTTCAGAAAGCGATTTATCGGCCAGCATCATTAAATGGGTATTAATAAACGCGCCTAGTTCGGCTGGTGCATTTTTTGATAGCGAGTTATGAATGACTTCTAACTCTTTGTTTACAGTGAGTATGGCATTGTTAAAACGTGAGATTTCATCATCAATTAAATGGTCTGGTAATTGATAATGCACAACTTCCAGCAGGGCATTGGAAACTAAGTGTGCTTGGCCAATGGCGATGCCGCTAGATACGCCGATACCGTGAATACTAAAGCTTGACTGAGCGCTTGCTTGTGGCCTTTGCTGCGAGTTTGACAAGGTTATTCGCCCTCACCAAAATAATCGTTAATCAGGGCTTTTAATGCTTCCATCGCCGCAGTTTCGTCTACACCATTTGCCTCTAAACTAATTGTTGAGCCTTTGGCAGCGGCTAGCATCATGACCCCCATAATACTTTTGGCATTCACTTTGCGGTCACTTTTTTCAATCCAAACGTCACTTTTAAATTGGCTGGCAGTTTGTGTGAGCTTGCTACTGGCGCGTGCGTGCAAACCTAATTTATTAATAATTTCTATTTCTTGTTTAATCATGGCTTTGTCTTTTTAGTTGATTTTTTTGCTTGTTTAATTACTTAACTTCTTTGTCTGGGTGATCACAGCCAGCTTTTGTAAAGTGAACTACGCCATCGCGTCCACCGCTAATCGCTTTTTCCACACAAACTTTAATGGGTTTGTCTCGATAACTAAGTACACGCACAAGCATTGGCAGATTAACACCCGCAACGCCTTCTACATGGCTTGG
>JANNOS010000063.1:0-9211 GCA_031399315.1 Methylophilaceae bacterium
TAATCGTTGTGGATAAACCTAATACTTCCAATTTATGGAAGATGAATGGTTTGAATAATTCCAACGCCATTTTTTTAGGTAAACCGCACTGATGCAGCTTGAGTGTTGGACCAACTACAATCACTGAACGACCAGAGTAATCGACACGCTTACCCAGCAAGTTTTGACGGAAACGACCGCCTTTACCTTTAATCATATCAGCTAGAGATTTCAATGGGCGTTTGTTCGCACCCGTCATCACTTTACCGCGACGACCGTTGTCTAACAGTGAATCCACCGCTTCTTGCAACATACGTTTTTCGTTACGCACGATAATTTCCGGTGCTTTTAGCTCCAATAATCTTTTCAGACGATTATTACGGTTAATCACGCGACGATATAAATCGTTCAAGTCAGACGTTGCAAAACGACCACCGTCCAATGGTACCAATGGACGTAGCTCTGGTGGCAATACTGGTAAGATTTCGAGAATCATCCACTCTGGTTTAATGCCTGATTTTTGGAATGCTTCTAATACTTTTAAACGTTTAGCGATTTTTTTGATTTTCGCTTCTGATCCAGTCGCACCTAAATCGGTACGTAATGTTTCGATTTCGTTATGGATATTCATTGTACGCAACAATTCACGTACAGCTTCTGCACCCATCACTGCATTGAATTCGTCGCCGTATTCTTCTACTTTGGCAATATAGTCATCCTCTGTCAGCAACTGACCACGTGTCAGTGGCGTCATGCCAGGGTCTACCACGATAAATGCTTCAAAGTACAATACGCGCTCAATGTCACGTAAAGCGATATCTAGCACCATACCTAAGCGACTTGGTAATGACTTCAAGAACCAAATATGTGCAACAGGTGAAGCCAAATCAATATGCCTCATACGTTCACGACGTACTTTAGATAAGGTAACTTCTACGCCACATTTTTCGCAAATGACACCGCGGTGTTTTAGGCGTTTATATTTTCCGCATAAGCATTCGTAATCTTTAATGGGGCCAAATATTTTTGAGCAAAATAAGCCATCACGCTCTGGCTTGAACGTACGGTAGTTAATGGTTTCTGGCTTTTTAACTTCGCCATATGACCATGAACGGATTTTTTCAGGTGAAGCGAGTGCGATTTTAATCGCGTCAAACTCTTCTTCTTGCGTTACCTGTTTAAATAAGTCTAATAGAGCTTTCATGTGAATTCTCTCCTAATTAGTTACGGTCAAGGTCAATGTCGATAGCGAGTGAACGAATTTCTTTCACCAACACGTTAAATGATTCCGGCATACCCGCATCAATTTTGTGTTCACCTTTGACAATATTTTCGTACACTTTGGTACGACCATTGACGTCATCCGATTTCACCGTGAGCATCTCTTGCAAAGTATAAGATGCGCCATAAGCTTCCAGCGCCCAAACCTCCATCTCACCAAAACGTTGACCACCAAATTGTGCTTTACCGCCCAGTGGTTGTTGCGTGACCAATGAGTATGGACCAGTAGAACGTGCGTGCATCTTGTCATCAACCAAGTGATGTAATTTCAATACATGCATATAACCCACAGTCACAGGACGCTCAAAGGCATCGCCAGTGCGGCCATCAAACAATTTCACCTGCGTTTTACCTGCGGAGAACTGCAATTGCTTTGTACGTGCGTCGTCGTCAGGGAAAGCCAAATCCAGCATCGCTTTAATGTCAGACTCTGCCGCACCATCAAACACTGGCGTTGCAAACGGAACCCCAGATTGTAAGTTACGCGCTAGTTCTAGAATTTCCACGTCGGCATACGATTTAATATCTTCTTTTTTACCCGTGCTATCGTTATAGATTTGCTCCAAGAATTTGCGAATTTCAGCTACTTTAACTTCTGACTCTAGCATTTCTTGAATACGCAAACCTAAACCTTTAGCGGCCCAACCCAAATGCACTTCTAAAATCTGACCAATGTTCATCCGTGATGGAACGCCAAGCGGGTTCAACACGATGTCACACGGCGTACCGTCTGCCATATGCGGCATATCTTCTACTGGTACAATTTTTGAAATAACACCCTTGTTACCATGACGACCCGCCATTTTGTCACCTGGCTGAATGCGACGTTTAACAGCCAAATACACTTTGACCATTTTTTGTACGCCTGGTGGTAATTCGTCACCTTGCGTTAATTTACGTTTTTTCTCGTCAAACTTGCTATCAAAGTTAACGCGCGCTTGGCTCAAACTGTCTTTCAACTGCTCTAATTGGCGGGCTGCCTCTTCATCAGACAAGCGAATATCAAACCAATCATAACGACCGACTGAATCTAGGTATTCTGCTGACACTTTGTCACCTTTTTTCAGTTTATTTGGGCCACCTGTGGCAACTTTTCCATCCAACAAACGGCGGATACGGCCGAAGGCATCGTCTTCTACAATACGCATTTGGTCAGCTAAATCCGTTTTATAGTGTGCTAGCTGGTCATCAATAATTTGTTGTGCACGTGAATCACGATCGATACCTTCGCGTGTAAATACCTGCACATCAATCACCGTACCGCTCATGCCAGAAGGCACGCGCAAGCTGGTGTCTTTTACATCTGATGCTTTTTCACCAAAAATCGCACGGAGCAATTTTTCTTCAGGGGTGAGTTGTGTTTCACCTTTTGGCGTGACTTTACCTACCAATACATCACCAGCTTCAACTTCGGCACCAATATAGATAATGCCAGATTCATCCAAGCGGCCAAGCATGCGCTCACTTAAATTAGAAATATCTTGCGTGATATCCTCTGGGCCTAATTTAGTATCACGTGCAACCACTGAAAGTTCTTCAATATGAATTGAAGTATAGCGATCATCAGCAACGACGCGTTCAGAAATCAAAATCGAGTCTTCGTAGTTATAGCCGTTCCAAGGCATAAAGCCTACCAACATATTTTGACCAAGCGCCAACTCGCCCATATCTGTTGAAGCGCCATCGGCAATAATGTCACCACGCGCAAGACTGTCACCTACTTTTACTAATGGGCGTTGATTAATATTGGTATTTTGGTTCGACCGTGTGTATTTTGTGAGATTGTAAATATCAACACCCACTTCACCCGCTTTCGCTTCTTCATCGTTGACACGAATCACGATACGCGCTGAATCAACATAATCCACAATACCGCCACGGCGCGCTTGCACTGTTGTGCCAGAGTCAATCGCTACAGTACGCTCAATACCAGTACCTACCACTGCTTTTTCTGCGCGCAAGCATGGCACAGCTTGACGTTGCATGTTAGCACCCATCAATGCACGGTTCGCATCATCATGTTCTAAGAATGGTATTAAAGAAGCCGCAACAGACACAATTTGACTTGGCGCCACGTCCATATATTGCACGCGCTCTGGTTGCGTCATCGTAAATTCATTCAGATGACGTGAAGAAATCAACTCTTCTTTAAATAAGCCTTTAGTATCCAACTCAGTATTTGCCTGCGCAATCATGAATTGGCTTTCTTCAATTGCAGATAAATAATCAATCGTGTCAGAAACCTTATTACCTTCTACTCGACGATAAGGTGTTTCTAAAAAGCCATATTGATTAGTACGTGCAAACAATGCCAATGAGTTAATCAGACCAATGTTTGGACCTTCTGGCGTTTCGATTGGACATACACGACCGTAGTGTGTTGAGTGTACGTCACGCACCTCAAAGCCAGCGCGCTCACGTGTTAGACCTCCTGGGCCTAATGCAGAAATACGACGTTTATGCGTAATTTCTGAAAGTGGATTGGTTTGATCCATAAATTGTGAAAGTTGGCTTGAGCCGAAAAATTCACGAATCGCACTAGATACTGGTTTAGCGTTAATCAAATCATGCGGCATTAAATTATCAGATTCTGCTTGGCTTAAACGCTCTTTCACAGCGCGTTCTACTCGAACCAAACCGGCACGGAACTGGTTCTCTGCCAATTCACCAACCGAGCGAATACGACGATTACCCAAGTGATCAATGTCATCAATCTCGCCATGGCCGTTGCGTAATTCGAGCAACACACCAACGACAGCCAAAATGTCATCATTTGATAAGATGTTAGCACCTTGATCGATTTGCGGACCCACGCGCTCATAGAATTTGCGCATCCAGTCGGCGCTACGCTCTTCTTGCTTGTTAGGATAAGCACGGCGGTTAAACTTCATGCGGCCGACCACTGATAAATCGTAGCGATCCTCATTAAAGAATAGGCCGTTAAATAATGCTTCTACTGCGTCTTCTGTTGGCGGTTCGCCTGGGCGCATCATGCGGTAAATCGCTACACGCGCACTGTATTGATCTGGAATTTCATCAATACGCAAGGTTTGTGAAATAAAATCGCCATGGTCTAAATCATTGGTATAAAGCGTATTGATTTGTGAAATCTTCGCTTCGATTAATTTTTCAATTAAGGTTTCAGTGATTTCATCATTTGCAGTCGCAACGATTTCACCTGTTTCTTTATCAATGATATTGTTGGCTAGCGCACGACCCATAATAAAATCGGTTGGCACAGTAATTTTTGTAACGCCTGCTTTTTCAATATCTCGGATATGTTTCACGGTAATGCGTTTATCTTTTGCAACTAATACATTGCCCGCTTTATCAACAATATCAAATTTTGCCATTTCACCGCGTAAGCGGTCGGCGACTAACTCAAACTCAATACCCTTAGGGCAGATATGGAAAGCATCAGTGTCGTGAAAAATCTCTAATATTTGCTCTGGTGTATAACCTAACGCTTTTAACAAAATGGTCACAGGCATTTTACGGCGACGATCGACGCGGAAATACAAGTAATCTTTAGGATCAAACTCGAAATCCAACCATGAGCCACGGTAAGGAATAATGCGTGCTGAGAACAGCAGTTTACCTGACGAATGGGTTTTACCACGGTCATGCTCAAAGAACACACCTGGGCTACGGTGTAATTGAGAAACAATCACACGCTCAGTACCGTTAATCACGAATGAGCCATTTTCAGTCATCAAAGGCAATTCGCCCATGTACACTTCTTGCTCTTTCACTTCTTTTACGGTCGGCTTTGAAGCCTCTTTATCCATAATGGTTAAACGCACTTTTACGCGCAATGGTGCTGCGTAAGTTAAGCCGCGCTGTTGACATTCTTTCACATCAAACGGCTCGCTACCTAATTGATAACTCACGTAGTCTAAACGCGCGTTGCCAGAATGACTGACAATTGGGAAAACCGAGCCGAAAGTAGATTCCAAGCCAGCATTGGCGCGCTTGTCTGCTGGGATTTCAGCCTGTAAAAATGCTTTATATGATTCTAACTGCATCGCAAGTAAATAAGGTACTTCTTGCACACTTTCGCGTTTAGCGAAGCTTTTACGAATGCGTTTTTTTTCGGTAAAGGAATAGCTCATAGCGTCTCCTGATATTTTGAGGGTAGAAGACAAAACACTTTCAACCATTTCAATGTTTTGATTTCTAACATCACATGTTTATGTTAAAAAAATAAAGTTACAATTTGTTACATATGCTGCTGCTTAAAAACGACTAAAGCTGACGGTCACCCGTCAGCTAAAGCCTGTCAAATAATTGAATTATTTGATTTCGCCAGTTGCGCCAGCTTCAATCAATTTTTTCAATGCTGCATCAGCATCTGCTTTGTTAACGCCTTCTTTAATCGCTTTTGGTGCGCCGTCAACTAAGTCTTTTGCTTCTTTCAAACCTAACGCTGTTAATTCGCGAACGGCTTTAATTACACTTACTTTTTGCTCGCCTGCTGCTAACAAGATAACGCTAAATTCAGTTTGCTCAGCACCTGCTGCTGGGGCTGCGCCACCAGCTGCAGCGCCAGCTGCTACTGCTACTGCAGCGGCTGATACGCCAAATTTTTCTTCGATTTCTTTAATCAGTGCTGTTAACTCCATCACTGACATACTGCCTACTGCATCTAAAATATCTGCATTTGAAATTGCCATTTTATTTAGTCCTTAAATTAAATATGTTTTGTAAATTAAGCTGCTTTGGCGTCACGAACCGCTGCCAACGCACGTGCAAACTTAGTCGGCACTTCGTTGAGGGTACGTGCAAATTTAGCCAACAACTCTTCGCGACCGAGCATAGATGCCAATGCTTGAACGCCTGCGGCATTCATCACATCATTTGGCATTGCGCCTGCTTTAATCACGAATTTATCGTTTGCTTTTGCAAAATTGTTCATCACTTTTGCGGCTGAAATTGGGTCGGCAGAAATACCGAATACCAATGGACCAACCATATCATTTGCCAAGCCTGAAAATGCAGTGCCTTCAACAGCACGACGTACTAACGTATTTTTAAGAACACGTAAGTAAACGCCTGATTTTCGTGCTTCTGCACGCAATACGGTCATGTCTGCTACACCCATGCCGCGATACTCAGCGAGAACAATTGCTTGCGCTTTAGCGATTTGCTCACTAACTTCAGCAACTACTGCTTTTTTCTCTGTTAAATTAAGACTCAAGGTCTTTTCTCCTTCCGTTAATGAAAGTACAAAGCATTAAACTTTGCACCACTCACGGCGTCCTTATTCAGGCATTACTAAAAACATATCCTGTGTCTGGTTGCGCCATCTGCGTTGGAGTCAGAGAATAGATGACAGAGGATTGAAGACAAAACACCCTTCCCTCGCCCATTACCTATCCGCCTCAATTAAACCCTTGCCTATAAAAGGCTTTCGGGTTCCAACGGTCTTTGATGCTCTTGTTGCAACAAAATATTAGCAACAAGCCCAAAGTTCTTTTTTTGAGTAAGTTAAAACTTACTCAATAATTCTCAAATCTTATGCGATGCTCGACTGATCAACGCGCACACCAGCACCCATGGTGCTAGAAACTGATAGTTTTCTCAAAAACACGCCTTTAGATGCAGCAGGTTTAGCCTTACTTAAAGCATCGACCAATGCGGCCAAATTACCCTGTAGTTGCTCAACCGTAAATGAAGCACGGCCAATCGTGCAATGCACAATGCCACCTTTGTCGGTACGATATTGCACTTGACCTGCCTTTGCGTTTTTAACTGCAGTAGCCGCATCTGGTGTCACTGTACCCACTTTTGGGTTTGGCATTAAGCCACGCGGGCCTAACACTTGACCAAGCGTACCAACAATACGCATCGCATCTGGCGTTGCAATTGCAACATCAAAGTCTAAGAAGCCAGACTTTACTTTCTCAGCTAAATCTTCAAAACCAACAATGTCAGCACCAGCCGCTTTTGCCGCTTCTGCCTGAGCACCTTGCGCAAACACAGCTACGCGCGTAGTTTTACCTGTGCCGTTTGGCAAAACAATCGCACCACGGATTAACTGGTCTGATTTACGCGCATCAATACCCAAGTTAACAACAATATCAATTGATTCATTAAATTTTGCAGTCGCACCTTCTTTAACCAAGCCCAACGCTTCAGTTACCGGGTAAAGTTTTTCACGATCTACTTTTGCGCGAAGCGCACTAATTCTTTTAGCCATGTTATGCACCCTCCACTTCAATACCCATGCTGCGCGCACTACCTGCAATAGTGCGTACCGCCGCATCCATATCTGCCGCCGTTAAGTCAGGCATTTTGGTTGTAGCAATTTCTTCCGCTTGTTTGCGTGTAATTTTGCCAACTTTATCAGTGTGTGGGCGGGGTGAACCTTTTTCAATCTTCGCAGCTTTTTTGATTAAAATCGTCGCTGGCGGCGTTTTCATCACAAAAGTGAAGCTCTTATCTGCAAACGCAGTAATCACTACAGGAATCGGCAGCCCTGGCTCAACGCCTTGCGTTGCAGCATTAAATGCTTTACAGAACTCCATAATATTTAAACCACGCTGACCCAATGCTGGGCCTACTGGTGGACTTGGGTTGGCTTTACCTGCAGGAATCTGCAGCTTAATGTAGCCAATGATTTTCTTTGCCATGTCTATCTCCTATGTGGGTACGAACGCTTTAAAATCAATCAAAGCTCCCCTGTTTAACAAATACAGAATAAATACTGCTTAACACTATTTACTACTAAAACTTTAGATTAGACTTCTTTCTCAATTTGACTGAAGTCTAATTCAACTGGCGTTGCACGGCCAAAAATAACCACCGCAACACGCAATTTACTTTTCTCGTAATTGATTTCTTCCACAGAGCCAGAGAAATCTTTAAACGGCCCATCTACCACGCGAACAGACTCACCTTTCTCGAAGGTGAGTTTTTGCGTTGGGTTAGACTTACTGTCATCCATACGCTGTAAAATAATTTCTACTTCTTTATCTTTAATCGGCGTAGGGCGCTGCGCACTGCCACCAATAAACGCGGTGACTCTGGGCGTGCTTTTAATTAAATGCCAGCTTTCGTCAGACATACTCATTTGCACAAGCACATAGCCTGGGTACAAGCGGCGCTCTGAAATCTTTTTAACGCCCGCTTTCATCTCAATCACTTCCTCAACTGGCACCAAAATATCGCCAAATTGATCTTGCAAGCCCGAACGTGCAATACGCTCTTCAATGCCTGCTTTTACGGATTTTTCCATCCCTGAAAAAGCTTGGACTGCATACCAACGCATACTCATTAAGCACTCCGTCCCATTAACCATTGCACCATATAAGCAAAACCGATATCTACCACAGCCAAGAAAGCCGCCACGACCACAACTAAAACAAACACCGCTACCGTGGTTTGAATGGTTTCTTTTCTTGTCGGCCAAACTACTTTTTTAGCTTCCGCTACAGATTCGCCAATAAAGCTCAACCCAGATTGACCCAAAGGCGTCGTCCATAGCACAGCAATAGCTGCGCCAGCACCTGCCAATACAGCAAGAATACGCAATACCAAGGCTTTATCTGCTAAAACATAAAAGCCAGCGATGCCAGCCACTAACAGTAGCCCAGACAGTACTAGCTTAATCTTATCTATCATAGTGTCAGTCTTAAACTTTATAATCAGCTCAAATTATTGAGCTGATGTTTTTTTATAATTGGCAGGCCAAGAGGGTCTCGAACCCCCAACCCTCGGTTTTGGAGACCGATACTCTACCAATTGAGCTATTGGCCTATTAAACTTTTTACTTATGCAACAATCTTGTAAACTTAAATTGTCTTAAGCGATAATTTTTGCTACGACGCCTGCACCTACGGTACGACCACCTTCACGGATGGCGAATCTGAGACCTTCTTCCATCGCAATCGGTGCAATCAGTTCTACCGTAATAGACACGTTGTCACCTGGCATCACCATCTCTGTACCT
>JANNOS010000091.1:0-14549 GCA_031399315.1 Methylophilaceae bacterium
GTTAAGCCAGCTAGTTGAGTAGGGTGGAAAAATTTCCCCACCGTTTGTCTAAAAATCTCCGCGTGGGCAAACAAGTTGCTCACCCTACAAATACTAAAAGGCATTGCGTGGTATGATTTTTTTATTTCGGTGTTTACGAATTACTCACCAAATCCGCACAAGCAATCCCGCTACGCACCGCACCTTCTATGGTGGCGGGGTAATCGGCATAGGTGTAATCGCCTGCCAAATATAAATGCGGGTAAGGCGTTACGTGGGCTGGCCTTGGTAGATTGACATTGCACGAGAAGGTCGCGCGTTTTTCGGCAATGACTTTGTGCCAAAGCGGTTTATCTAGCTGTGAAAAAGCCGCTTTTAGCTCTTGCGCGACCTTAAGTGCTAGCACTTCTTGAGACATGTCTTGGTGTTTGCCTTCTGCACTAATAATCACCGCCATTAAGCCGTTTTGCCCGCATAAAAGACCTCTATCAAACACCCACTGACTTAAGCCGCCAGCCAAACCCAGCATAGCGGATGGGAGGCTGGCATTAGGTTGATATTGCAAATAAATGGTGGTAATCGGTTGATAAGCGTAGCTATCGGTTTGTTCGGCGATGAAATTAAGTTTTGGCAAATCGCCAATCACATTGCGTAACCGCACTGGCGACATCGCAATAATCACGTGGCTGGCTTCAAACTGGTCTTCTTTAGATATGCCTTCTTTGGTCGAAATTGTGTAGCCATTAGCATTTTGCGTGATGTTTTTGACGCGTTTATTATGCAAAATAGTCGCATGATGTGCTTTTAGATATTGCGCAATAGGCACAGAAAATAATTGCGATAAATCGAGCTTGGGCAATAAAAAGTCGCTGTCAGTTTTTTTGTTAAAGGTATCACGTAATACATTTAAAAATATTTTGCTGCTCGCAAGACGTATTGGCGTATTAAGCGCCGCTAAACTGAGCGGCTCCCACAATAGCGTTACAACATTGTTTGATTGCTTATTCTTTTGCAAAAAATCGGCTAAAGGTTCATCGGTAATCAGCTGGTAATTACTTTTTTTAAGCCTAAGCATGAATTGAATGGTGGAAATACGCTCATGCCACGTAAGCCCTTGGCAAAACAAGAAACCAATAAGTTGATTGAATGGCGCAGGAAGATAAGCGGGTGGTGTTAGCTTAAAGGCTGTTTGGCTGCCAGCGCGCGTTTCTAAATTTAAAGGTAAGCGCAAAAAAGCGTCTTTTTCATGCACGCCAATTTTTTGCAGCAGTTTAAGTGTTTCGCGATATGCGCCAAGCATAATATGTTGGCCGTTATCAAGTTGATGCACTTGGCTGTTAAACTCTATCGCCACGCTACGTGCGCGGCCACCTAATTGAGGGCCTGCATCAAGCAAGGTGACCTTGATGTCTTGCGCGGCCAGCGTTGCGGCGGCAGATAAACCTGCGATGCCGCCGCCTATCACGCAAACATGTATGGATTTTTTATTCAAATCTTTTGAACCAGACTGAAAAAACTAACCAGCATTTATGTAAGCCACCTAAAGATATGCGCGAATTGAGTACTTTTTCAGCGCCATCGCCTTTAATTTCGCGCAATAAGGTGCGATAAACCGCCGCCATCATCAGCCCAGCGCGCTGTTGTTTTGCATCTTCTTTTGGAAGTTCGCGCATGGCTCTATCGTAATAACTCTCTGCACGTTCTATTTGAAATTCCATCAATTCTTTTACTGCGGCAGATTCGCGACTTTGTAAAATGTCTTCTTCACTTACTTTGGCTTTGTGCAATTCATCCAAAGGCAAGTAGATACGGCCTCTGCGCGCATCCTCACCAACATCACGAATAATATTGGTGAGTTGAAACGCCATGCCTAAATCGTGTGCATATTTGAGCGTTTTACGGTTTTTAAAGCCAAATATACTCGCGGATAGCAGTCCAACCACGCTGGCGACACGGTAGCAATAGAGTTGTAGTTGTTTAAAGTCTTCGTAACGGTTGAATTTTAAATCCATTTCCATGCCTTCAATAATCTCTAAAAAATGTTCCTGAGAGAGATTGTATTGTGCAACAAAGGGCTGTAAGGCTTTAGTGACGGGGTGTTGCGGCGTGCCCTTGTATAAATTGACTACTTCAGTTTTCCACCAATTAAGTTTGGTTTGCGCGACGCTAAAGTCGGTGCATTCGTCTACCACGTCATCCACTTCGCGGCAAAATGCATAAAGCGCAGTCATGGCATCACGTTGTGTTTTTGGTAAAAAAATGAAGCTGATGGTAAAGCTGGAGCCACTTTGGGCAGCTTTTTGCTTGCAGTATTCCAGTGGAGACATAAATACGGCGGGTTATTTAAGCAGGGCTTTAAGCAATATGACAGGCCAATCCCAAGTTTGTAGGGTGGGGCGGTGCTTGAAAACATCACCACGTACATTTCTTAATTTATACAAGACGCGCTCGCCACCGCCAATAATCATGCGCATTTCAAGGCCAATGCGGCCAGGTAATACATGCTCTAAGGGCTTGCCTTCATGCAGCATTTTCTCGGCACGGTCAATATTAAACAGCATGAACTCTTCCCAATGTCGATTTACGTGTTGGCTGGCAATTTGCGCTTCTGTGACGCTAAATTTTTTCATTTCATCTTGACATAAATAAACACGGCTTTTGTGAAACTCGTTTTCGAAATCAATCGCAACATCTTGATAAAAATTAATGAGCTGTAATGCGGTGCAGATTCTATCGGAATAGGTTAAGTTTTCAGGTGTTGCTTTTTCAAACAGGTGTAGCAACAGTGTGCCTATTGGGTTTGCAGAGCGGCGGCAATAATCTAGCGTCTCATTAAAATTGGCGTAGCGCTCTTTTGTGACATCTTGACTAAATGCGCTCAACAAATCGTAAAATGGTTCGATTGGCAAATTGTGCTTATGCATCATCTTGCTGAGCTCAGTAAAAAATGGTGATTTTGTCGCTACGTTGGCTTTAATTTGGTCTAGCTCAAGTTTAAAGCCATGTAGCTTTGCGAGGCGCCAAGAGGGCTTTTGGCTGCCTTCATCAGCAAAATCGTCTGCCTGACGTGCGAAAGTGTAGATTAGTGAAATAGGCTCACGTAGATGTTTGGGTAATATCACTGAAGCTACGGGAAAGTTCTCGTAATGGCTTTGCGATAATGCAAAGCTGTCCTCTAAGCTTTTTTTAGCATTTTTATTTAGCTTAGTTACTTCAAAAATGTCTGAATCGGTCACCATAGCCTTAAGTATGCCATAAAATATTGAAAGCCTACAGCGTAGAGACGTGCCTTGCGATACAATAATCGTGAAATATATATATGTTAGGAAACTTATGTTAGGCAAACCATGTTGGGAATAATAGGTGGCACAGGGTTAACGCAACTTGAAAACTTAAAAACGACTCGGCGTGAAATTGCGCGCACCCCATATGGCGAGGCTTCTCAGCCTTTGATTTTTGGCGAATTAGCAGGTGAAGAAATTGTGTTCTTGGCTCGCCACGGCGGTGGGCATACTATTCCGCCACATGCAGTTAACTACCGCGCCAATATTTGGGCGCTACACTCAGCTGGCGTTAAAAGCTTGCTAGCAATCGCCACCACAGGCAGCATCGCGCCGAATTTAAATCCAGGTGACTTGGTATTGCCGCATCAAATTATTGATTATACGTATGGCCGCAAAAACACTTATCACGATGGTATTGATTTGCCAGTGAAGCATATTGATTTTACTGAGCCTTATTCTGAAAATTTGCGCAGACTTTGCAAGTTGGCTGCCAGTACTATTCAGCAAGCACTTCATGATGGCGGCGTGTACGCTTGCTCACAAGGACCAAGATTGGAAACAGCTGCAGAAATTAATCGTTTTGAGCGCGATGGCGCAACAATAGTTGGCATGACTGGCATGCCAGAAGCGGCATTAGCACGTGAACTGAGCTTGCAATATGCTGTTATATGCCCAGTGGCGAATCATGCAGCAGGGCGGGGCTCAAGCACCAATGGCATTCAATATGAAGCAATGAGTGTGAGCCTAGAAGTGACGATGCAGAAAGTGCGTCAGTTAATTGCGGAAGTGGTGCGAACTTATCATCAACCTTACCAATCTACAACGCATCAATCAACAGTTGGCGAGGTTTAGGGTGGCAGTTAAAAATGTATTGCGTATGGGAGAGCCGCTTTTATTAGAAAAAGCGGCGCCGATAACTATGTTTGATACACCAGAATTGCATGCCTTAATTCAAGATATGCAAGATACTATGCAAGCCATGAACGGCGCTGGTATTGCCGCTCCGCAAATCGGCGTTAGTCTACAAGTGGTCATTTTTGGCCAAATAGAATTTGATGGTCGTAGCAACCCACGATACCCAGATGCCGAACAAGTGCCTTACACCGTACTGATTAACCCAGAATTAACACCAGTGGGCAATGAATTAGAAGAAGGATGGGAGGGATGCCTTTCTGTGCCTGGTATGCGTGGCGTTGTACCGCGCTATACGCGATTGCATTACAAGGGCTTTGATCAATACGGCAGCCCGATAGACAGATTGGTAAGTGGCTTTCATGCGCGCGTTGTACAGCATGAGTGCGATCACCTTAATGGTATTTTATACCCTATGCGTATCACTGATTTAAAGAATTTTGGGTTTACTGACGTAATTTTTGCAGGGCAGGATATTCAAGATGATTAAATGTTTGCTATAATGCGCGCTTCGCTGAAGTCAAGCATACGAAGAGTGGCATAGCGCGAGGTTTTAGGCTTGCGTTTATTCTAGGGCATGCTACAGCCTTCAAGACTATTTTAGCGAACGGTCTAAAAAGTAACAAAGTGTTTTATTTAGGAAGAGTGGCAGAGCGGTTTAATGCTACAGTCTTGAAAACTGTCGTGGGTGCGAGCCCACCGTGAGTTCGAATCTCACCTCTTCCGCCAACAAACATCTATAAACCCGCAAAGCTATTTACTCTGCGGGTTTATATTTTATTGGCATCTTTTAAAAATTACTTTTATTGCGGAGTGGCAGTAAACTTCCAGTCTTGGTAGTTAACAGCTTCAGAAAAATTTTCGTATGGTGAAGGGAATCTACTTTTTTTTATGGGTGAGGTTTCGGATGTGCTATATACTCCAATAATAAGACCCTCTTGTTTTATTAATCCCCATGGTTTTCCACGTGTCATTGGATCTGCGTATAGTTTACGGATGTGTCGCTTAGGTTCGGGAATGCGGCTATCTAATTCAAGATCTTTTAATTCTTTTGGATATTGTTTTACACCGCTTGGATTGTTTCCATAATAACTAACAATCGCTTTACGGTACTGCTCCCCTATATAGAGCAGTTCTTTTTCATTCTCACGTTGCGCGTCTTGGTGCCAAACAATACCTATGCCCGCCAATGCAATGCCTGATATTGCAATGACCATGAGTATCCCGATGAAGGTAAAGCCAAATTGATGGGCTTTACTCATTAATTTAGCGCTAAACAATTAATTGCTTACCAATTTGAATACTTTGTACCATCTTCTGCTTTGCCTGTGGCACCACTTTGAACATCATATACATCACCTTCTAGAGGAGGTTCTGGCGGTATTATTACCCAAGTAGCGGTGCTTTCTGTGATGGGGTCTATCGGAAATTTATTAATATAGCGACGCTCTACTAGTTCTTCTAAATTACTAGGGTATTTGCCATTATCTGCATAAAACTTATCAATTCCATCACGCATGGTATTTAAATCTTGCTTCAATGTCGCTTCTTTGGCGCGTTCAACGTTTTTGAAATATCTAGGCAATGCTAGTGTTAGCAATAAAGCCAAAATAGAAAGCACCACAAGCAATTCTATTAAAGTAAAACCAAACGCCTTTAAGTTTTTTTTACCATTGAGCATAGGGAGTTCCATTGGTACCCGTGAGGGGGCTTAATGAATAGACATCGTAAACATCTTCACCAGAGGTTGGGTTGCTGGCTTCACTAGCATAGCTTCGCAGCCCCCAAAGCTCATCGTTGCCAGAAGCCTCATCATTTCTTGCTTGCATTGGGTCTAAGGGGATTTTGCGTAGAAATCTTAGTTTATTTTTGTTGTCAGGAGTAGATTTATCTTCCACACCCTCAACTAGCACATCTAAATTAGGTGGGTAGCCACTTTTCTCTATATTTTTAAGCTCTATGCGTCCTTCGTCATATGCCTTTTTATAAGCATCTAAAGCGTCGCGAATTTGACGCAGGTTAGCCCTTAATTCGGCTTCTTTACTACGCTGAACACTTACTTTTAGCATAGGCATCGCGACACTGGCCAATATAGCAACGATTGCTACCGTCACCACTAATTCAATTAAACTAAAACCAGTGCCATTTCGCATAAATTAGTCGATTAAAAACGTACATTTGAGTTGGGGTCAATATTAGGTATGACTGGCTGCGGCGCCTCTGGGTCGCTTGGTGCAGTTGATTCAGGGTTGGTTGGCGCAATTTGGATCGATTGCTCTGCTGGCGTCTCGGGAGTCTGGATTGCATTGCTTTCCGTTGGGTTGGTAGTTTGTATCTGCCTTTGTCTTTCCTCGCGCAGTTGTTGCAGTCTTTCTGCTGGGGTCACTCCGTTGTTAGAGGATGATTGTGGAATCACAGCAGCGGGCTTGTCGGTGATTTGATTTTCTGTACCAGACAAGTATTCCGAAACTTCAGCTTTAGGTAATTGAATATTGTTAATAATCCTAGGGGTAATGACTAAGACAATTTCGGTTTTGCTTTTCTTGTCTTCTTGGTTTGAGAATAGTCTTCCCAATAATGGAATATCGCCTATACCAGGTATTTTACTTGCGTTTTTACGCTCATCATCCAAAATCAAACCAGCAAGTATTTGAGTTTCACCATCTTTTAGACGTAACACTGTGTTTGCACTGCGTGTGCCTATAGTAAAAACACTAGCGCCATTTCTAGTCACTGTTCTCTCACCTAATGAGCTCACTTCTAGGCCAATTTTAATGTTCACAAAATCATCTAAAGTTATTCTAGGTTCAACATCTAGTTTCAGTCCTACGTCTACGTAAGTTACACTTTCTGAAACACCTACATTTGCAGTCGAGGTTGTAGTGATGATAGGCACCTTGTCGCCAACAAGTATTTTGGCTTTATCGTTATTTTTAACCCTAATTCTTGGATTGGATAATAAGTTAACATCACCAATTGTCTTTTTAAAGTTCAAAGCTGGGTTTGGTGACACACCTACTGTTTTAGATGAAATGTTGTTAAGTTCCCTTAATGTCAATAAGTCATTTGCGCCTAATACACTTAGTTGACTAGGGTATTGAATACCTAGCTCTTGTAGACGACTACGGCTTACTTCAAGCACCTCTATCTCTAGCATCACTTCTGGGTCTGCTAAGTCGTTTGCTACAATAAGCTTTTCTGCAACTCTTATTGCTTCTGGTGTGTCGCGTATTACGATCATATTCAAGCGATCATCAACGAATATATCTTTTGTTTTAAGCATGGTTTTAAGCATTGCCGAAACTTGCTTTGCGCTAGAATTGTTCAAGTAAAAACTGCGTATGATTAAATCTTGATACTCTTTTAGTTTTTGTACATTACTGGGGTATATCAAAGCAGTCGTTTCCGACAAATCTTTTTTCTGTAAACCACTGCTAGAAAGTACCATCTGAATAGCATCAGCGATAGGCATTTTTTTAATAAAAATGGTGGTTTTAGTGTCAGGTTTAATATCTTTGTCTAAAATAAAATTAATACCAGTAGCGCGTGACAATGCGTCAAACACAACTTTAATATTGGCATCACGCAGCTCTAAGCTGATAGGCGTTTCAAATAGCGGTTTTAATTTTGGTGATTTGCTGTTAGGAGTACCAATTTTTTCATCTAATTGATCATTTAATATTTTTGCTTGTTTTAATTGTGGCTGTTCTAATAAAACCTCACGAACAATGTCCCTAGCTGCTTGCAATTGATTCTTAGCCATAAGCTCAGAGGCTTTTTCTAGTTTTTTTGTCAGTTTTTTCTCGGTCTCGAATTCTTTTATTGCAGTGATTGCTGTTTGGTTGTCTGGTGCAAAACCTAATACTCTTTCATATAGTTTAGTAGCGCCATCAATATCGCCAGTTAGTCGCGCCTGTTCAGCTTGACTCAGCAGCTCATTTTCAGCAGATTCTTTATTTACAAGCATTTCCTTGCGTGCTTTAGTGTTTTCGGGATTTGATTTGAAATCTTTCTCACTTTCGGATGCTCGCGTTTCTGGAGGAAGATTTTTATATTTAGATTTATCCCAAGGCGCAGTTGCACAACTAGTTAGATGCAGACTCAATACTATTAGGAGGCTTGGGAAAAACCTTCTGATTAATTTATTTTCTAACCAATGCATTCAATATCCTTCGTTAATTTATTTCAGCAGGTTTATTTGCTTCTAATGGAGCTGAAGTTTTTTGATTTTTTGATAGTACTTGTGGAAGATTCAAAGGTAAATAAGTAAGCTGAATATTATTTGCATCTTCGCTGTCAAAGCGCCAAAACGCATCAATTTTCTCACCTTTTCTAACAGAATAAACTTTATTGTTTGCTATTAAAAACAATAATGTTCCTTTAGGCCCGTCTTCCATTTTGCCAAAGTAAGTAAAAGGAGATGGTGGTGCAACAGGTGGGGGCGGTGGACCCAGTTTAATTTTCGGGGCAGGGGGAATAATAACCCATGAATGCACGCTAAATAAGCCTTTTGATGTAGAAGTGTTGACTATATCTCGTTTTAATTTATCCCAAGGAATTAGTTTAGAATCAGTGACTATAAACTCATTAGATTGTAATTTAATAGAAGAGGCTCTGTTCTCGATATTATTTTTTGTGCCCTCTGTCGCACTTGACGGAGTCAACTCAATAGCATGATCAGTTTCTTTGGTGCCGCTATTAATGGCTGTCCAAGCGGTAAGTGCAATTGTCGCTAGCAATACAGCCCATAGCCAGTGACTCGATTTTTTAGCGCTGTTATTAAGGTCAGCGCTTACCATGACTCACCTTTTACAAACAGTACAAATACCAGCCTAGCCTCAACGCTTTGACTCAGGGAGTTTTCTCGGCGGATTTGCATATCCATCAAAGCCAGTGCAGGTAACTTTTGTAATACTTCTGCTACAAAGGTTCGAATTTGCATGTATTTACCTTTGATAGGCAACACAATTTCATATTTAGTGAGGTTCTTTTCATCAAGCACACTGGTTTGTTTAACTTTATTAAATTTATAGTCGCCACTGTTGAGCGCTAATTTTTGTTTGTTAGCAATTTCATAAATACTCGAAAGTGCTTCAGGTAAGGCAGTTGCTTTAGGAAATATGGCGTAAAAATGATTTATTTCTTCAAGGTTGTTTTGCGGTGGAGATTCCTCAATGGTAACTTTCGTGCTGTTAACTTTAGCTATGGCTTCTTCTTTTGCAGCTTGAGTCTCTTCAATAAGCGCTTCAATTTCAGGTATTTTTGTAGCATAAATTAATAAGCTTGCAATGGCTAAAATTATACCAATCACTCCCCAAGCCCCTATTTTTTTAGCATTATTAGCTATAAGCCAATACGCGTATTGAAGGTTAATATTACTCATGACCACTGCGCCACAATCGTAAAAGCCACTGGCTTAAAGGGATCTAGCTGATCTATATTGTGTTTTTGCAAATAAACCTGTGAGAGCATAGGCAGTTTTTCTAAGGCTTCAATATAATAGAGTGCTGCTTGCATATTTTTGGCCTGCCCACCGAAAACAACCTGCCTTTTCTTTTTGCTTGGCTCTAAGCTTAGTAAAGCTACATCATGCATGTCTACTTGCTCTAATGCAGATAGTAGTTGATTCCAAGGTGTGCTTAAATCAGCCACCGTATCACTTACTTGTTTTAGTTCTGCAGCCGGAATTTTTTGTAAGTTCGCATTAATTACGTCTAGCTTTTTTACTGGTTGTATTTGTTCTAGTTGCGCTTGCATTTTATTGTATTCGGCACCTTTAGCTTGATAAAGCAGTGTTACATAAATTGCCATTAATAAGCTTACTAAGAGGATAAGCAGGTTAAAAGGGGTGAAGCGACTCAGTGAGAAAGCCTGATTTTTGGCAAAATCTAAATCTATCTTTTGGCTCATACTAAAGCCTCTAGCATGGCATAACCAGGCTGCATAACAAAATTCTTTGTTTTAACGCTTAATCTTTTAGGTGAAAAGTTTTTAGAAAATGCTAGCTTAATGCTATTAAGTGCTGGCGCATAAATCATTAATTCTTTTGATGCGTTATTTGTTAACAATTGATCCCGTGACAATGTTTGTTCCAAAATGGCTTGCCAATCGCTAGTAAATTTTTCACTGCGTACCTGCTGGCATACGCCATTTTGTAAAAGCAGAGTAAGCATGCGGGTTTGCTCGATTACAATCAAGGACGCACTAGTGCTTTTTATGCTAGAAAATAGTTTATTAAAAGTGGTCATTAAATAAGGTTGTAGGGTGTTTATTCTTAACTGGTATTTTTGCGCTAATTGCGCTAGCGCTTCATAAAGAAGCATATCAATAGCAGACACCAATATAGGTTGCATTGGGGGAGGGTCATCTACGCTGATTTTCCAGTTATCTGCGGCAGCGCCATAAATCTCACGATAGGCCGCTTGTGCGTATCCTAGTTTTTCTGATCGATTCATAACAATTTGGTGTGCTGGCAAAACAATGTATCTGACTAAGTCGCTGGCAAGAGTCACAGACAGCTGTGCATTACGCGGTAAATCTAAAATTTGTAGTTGACGATCTAGTTGCTGCAATGCTACCTTCCAAGCCAGCTCAGCTGTAGGTTGATAGGTTTCGTGATGTTTCGCAATTACTTTTTTAGCAAATCCTGTTCGCCAAATAATAGAAAGCTGTTCTGCCCCCAGTGAAAGCAAGACTTGATGTTGATTAGGCCACGAAAGTGACACGATTAATCTCCTGTAATGTTGTAATACCTTGACTTACAGCTTCAAGTGCTGCCTCACGGATTGTAATCATTCCACTTTTTTTGGCTGCTTCTTTAAGTTGACGTATTGGCGCGCGCGTGACAATCATTTCACGTAATTCATCATTCAATACCAAAAGCTCAGCGACGGATTTACGTCCTTTATAGCCAGTGCCTCTGCAGTGCCCACAGCCTTTTGCAAATTTAAATTTAATATTCCTTGCCGTTTCTGGATTTATTGCTGACTCTTCCAATAATTCCATACTTGGTTGATAGTCTTCTGCACAATGCGTGCAAATAACCCTAATTAAGCGTTGTGCCATAATGCCATTGACCGCTGATACAAAATTATAAGGATCTACGCCCATGTGCATAAATCGTCCAATAACATCTAATACGTTATTTGCATGCACTGTGGTAAAAACCAAATGTCCAGTAAGCGCTGCTTGAACTGCAATTTGTGCAGTTTCCGCATCTCGTATTTCCCCCACCATAATTTTATCTGGGTCATGTCGCAAAATTGAGCGTAAGCCACGGGCAAAGGTGAGACCTTTTTTCTCATTGACTGGAATCTGCAACACACCTGATAACTGATATTCCACAGGGTCTTCAATGGTGATAATTTTATCCTGCCCTGTATTTACCTCAGAAATTGCAGCATAAAGTGAAGTGGTTTTTCCGCTGCCTGTAGGGCCTGTTACTAATACCATTCCATAAGGCTCTAAAGCTAGTCGACGGAATTGTGTGATAATTTTTGAGTTAAATCCTAAGGTTTGCAAGCTCAAACCTTTCGATTCATCTGATAGTGATTTTCTATCTAAAACTCGCAATACAGCATCTTCACCAAAAGTACTCGGCATGATGGATACGCGAAAATCGACCTCTCTGCCTTGCACGATCACTTTAAAGCGACCATCCTGAGGAACTCTGCGCTCTGAAATGTCGAGCTGCGCCATTACTTTTACGCGAGAAATTGTTTGATCGGCATTTTCTTGACCTTGGATGCCTCCTACAGTGGCCATAACACCATCTATGCGGCATCTAATCACTAGTCCTGAGTTTGTGCACTCAAAATGAATATCACTCACCTCAGATTTCAAAGCATCATATAACGTAGAATTGACCAATTTCACAATTGGATTGCTATCTTTGCTAATTGTTTTAAAAGATAAATGAGTTACAGACTCATCTAAATAATCTTCTTCATTTTTTGATGTAGCTGAAATTCCATCCATCGCACGCATGGTTTCTTCATGTGAGGCCAAATAAGCAATAATGTCTGAGCGATGCGCTAATCGCCATGAAAATGGCTCATTAACATTTTCTAAAGACCAATCTTTAATGCCTTCGTTAAAGGGGTCGGCGAATACCAAAAATAGCTCTTTTTGTTTGTTATAAAACGCCAAGCATTCTTTTTGTTGGGCTTTCGAAAAAGGCACCACTTCAAATGCGGCATCCAATGCATGCATTTCCTTCATAGTAAAGGGGGTGAAGTTTAGGCTTTCGCTTAGAGCAATTAAGTACTGCTCCTGATTTTCGCTACCAAGCAACTCCTCTAGTACTTCTACAGTACGTCTTTGTTGAAGCTGCGCTTGGGTTTTGGCTTCTTGAATAAGCTTAGCATTGATAGACAATGGCGCTAAGTGCTCAGTGTGCATTGTCGCTGTCATTGTATATTTCCCGCAAGTTCAAATATTGGCATATAAAGTAATAACACTACCACACCAATAACCAATCCGATTAATAACATAAGTATGGGCTCAAATAGGCGCGTGAACCAGTCTATCCAACGAGATAACTCTTCATCATAAAAACTCGCAACACGCTCCATCATGTCACCAATATTTCCACCACGTTCTCCAACAGCTAGCATACGCGAAGCTACAGGCGTTGTAAGTCCTGCAAGCTCCATTGCTTGGGATATCGGTTGACCTTCATTAATAGCGATAGTGGTTTTTTTCATGCTACTTTGTAATGCGTTATCAAGCAAACCTGCTACCGATTGTAATGCAGGGATAATTGGAGTTCCAGCTTTGAGTAGCATACCCAAAGTGCGATAGAATCGGGCTAATTGATAGGTGCGTAAACGTCTACCAAGTGCAGGGATTCGCCATAATAACTGACCAAACCATTTTCTAACATCAGGTCGAGATGCTGCAATAATTGTTGCAATGACAACAAGCACTGTAGCTAATAACATCACTTGCCCATGATTCTCTAAAAAAACTCCCCAAGCTAACAGCACTTGTGAAAGAAAGGGTAACTCCCCTCCAGTACCTTCATAAATCCGACTAAATTTAGGTACAACAAACCCAAGTAGGAACAAAATGACTAGTCCACCTACAGACATTAGCAAAATAGGGTAGATTGAAGCACTTATAATTTTTTTCTTAAGCAACCCTATTTGTTCTTCGTAAGCAATATAGCGACTGAGCGACTCTGTTAAGTTGCCAGTTGTTTCACTTGCCCTTACTGTAGCAACATATAGCATTGGAAAAGCTAATGGCTGTTGTTCTAAAGCTGTTGAAAAGGTTTGGCCTTGATATAAGCTTTGTAATAATAAATCTAGTGTTGCTTTGGTGTTATTACTCTCGTCTTTAACAGCGAGTGTTTCGATAGCCTCAACTAGATTGAGCCCCGCTTCCAGTAGCGCAAGCAGCTCTTGGCTAAACTGCACTAATGGAAATTTTTTATTTGCTCGAATAGCAAAAGATTGTAATTTTGCTGAAGCTGCAATTGGCGTAAAGCCTCTCACTTTTGCTTGAGATAAAGCATCTTCGACATTTACCGCAGAAATGTTCAATAGCACTATTTCCTTGTCGCGTACTGCTTTTATTTGATAATCCATGGTTCAAACTGCTACCAGCTAACAACGTCTTCAGATTCTTTAGCACCACCTTGCTGACCATCTTTACCTAATGTATATAAGTCATAATCACCATGCTCGCCAGGAGATATATAAAGATACGGTTTATCCCAAGGATCGTTTGGTACATTTTTTTTAAGGTATGGCCCTGCCCATTTGTTTTCATTTCCAGGGTTTTTATTTAATGCGCCTAAGCCTTGCTCTGATGAAGGGTAGTGACCCGTATCTATGCGGTACTGGTCTAGCGCCTTACCAAGCGAATCAATTTGTGCTTTTGCAGTTTTTGTTTCAGACTTGCCAATTTGTTCAAAATATTTAGGACCAACATAGCCAGCTAGTAAGCCAATAATGACCATTACGACTAGCAACTCTAGCAGTGTAAAACCTTGAATATTTTTATTTAAATGTATATTTTGCATGCAATCAATTCTATCAGAGAGGTGCTAGATGTCAATTTTAGGTAATTTTGATTACAGAAATGTTTCAGAATTATGAGGATATGATTAAGATTACTTGCCGTAAGCATACATTAAGCTTACAGCAAGCTTCATTTAATTATCATTTTGATTGATTAAATCCCGCTATTATAAAGTTGGCTCACGTCGGCATCAGTTAATGCAGAATTATAGGTGCTAACTTCATCAATTGCGCCATTAAACCAATCGACATTTCCGCCCCATTTGGCTCGCCCGACAGCAAACACGCCATTGGCTGCCCATGCGGCGGTGTAAGCTTTAGTGGCTTGCAATACCCCATTGACATACAG
>JANNOS010000130.1:0-15337 GCA_031399315.1 Methylophilaceae bacterium
GGGTAACCCGTAATGGTCGATACTAACTTACTGCTAGGCACAATTTGTGTGGTGTCGATGCGTGTGGTCAAATTAAAAATATCCGAGCGCGTTTTAATTGCCATCACCACCTCTTCTAAGCTGGCGTTACCTGCGCGCTCACCTAAGCCATTAATCGTACATTCCACTTGGCGCGCACCGCCCATCACCGCCGCCAATGAGTTAGCCACTGCCATGCCCAAATCGTTATGGCAGTGCGTAGACCAAATGACTTTGTCGCTATTTTTTACGCGTTTAATCAATATCGCCATGCGTTCACCCCATGGCGCAGGGATAGAGTAACCTACCGTATCTGGCACATTGATTGTCGTTGCACCCGCTTCAATCACGGCATCAAACACGCGCACTAAAAAGTCGATATCCGATCGCACGGCATCTTCGGCAGAAAATTCGACATCATGCGTATATTCCAACGCCCATTTCACTGCTTGCACTGCGCGTTCGACCACTTGATCTTCCGTCATGCGCAATTTGTTTTCCATGTGGATTTTGCTGGTGGCGATGAATGTGTGAATACGACCATTTTTTTCGGCGTGCTGCATGGCTGGCGTAATCGCTTCACCCGCGCGGCGCACGTCGTTCTCGCTAGCACGAGCTAACGAACACACGGTTGATTTTGTGATTAAGCCCGCGATGGTTTGAATCGAATCAAAATCGCCAGGGCTTGCCGCGGCAAAGCCTGCTTCTATTACATGCACACCTAATTTTTCAAGTTGGCGCGCAATACGGATTTTTTCTTCTTTGGTCATAGCAGCGCCTGGGCTTTGCTCGCCATCACGCAAGGTGGTATCAAAAATAATAATTTCTTTATTGGTAGTCATGTTAATTCCTAAATCAATGCTCGGATTATAAATGGTTTTTACCCGCCGCATGTATTATGCGCGAGCAAGAAAAACTTAAATGTGGGGTGGGTTTAGTGTGCGCTATCGCGCAGCAGTTTAGCAGCGCGTAGCGTTTTGGCGGCACGTAATGAACGCGCGCGCAACAAAACCAAGCTTGTAAGCAACAAGCCTGTTATTGAAAATAAAACTGGGGATGTAAAATCTATCAACATGGCTTTAGTATAAGGTCACTTTTACATTTCTACAAGTATTCACGGTTAATCTAGCTATTATTCTTTTGATATTTCGTGCTTTTTACCAAAATAAGACTTGGCCCACAAATAGTAACCCGATAGCGCATAAACAAGCACTACCGTAAACAGCACTTCTGGCGGACTGTAAGACACCAAAACAAAAGCAATCATAATGGCCAAAATAGCCACAAACGGTACACTTTCTTTCAAGTTAATATCTTTGCCGCTATAAAATTTGAGATCCGACACCATGCTGCCTGCGGCAAAAATCGTTAAACCCCAAGCCATCCATTTCATTTGTATCACGCCAAAAAATATTTCGCGGCCCGATACATTGTACTCATAGGCCACCCAAACAAAACCAGCCAATAGTGCCGCCGCCGCCGGGCTGGGTAACCCTTGAAAGTAGCGCTTATCCTGAAACTCATCATCTAGCTTGGTGTTAAAACGCGCCAATCTTAATGCCGCACAAGCACAATAAAAAAACGCGGCTATCCAACCTAATTTATGCATTGGTTGTAATGCCCATGTGTACATAATAAGCGCAGGTGCTACGCCAAAAGAAACCATGTCAGATAAACTGTCGTATTCTGCGCCAAAAGCACTGGTGGTATTGGTCATGCGCGCGACACGTCCATCTAAGCCATCCATAACCATGGCAATAAAAATGGCAATGGCTGATTGTTCAAAATTGCTATTCATGGCTTGCACAATCGCGTAAAAGCCCGCAAATAAAGCTGCCGATGTAAATAAGTTAGGCAATAAATAAATACCGCGTAACCTAGTACTTGCGTCATCTGTTGCGCGACGTATTGGACGCTGTTTTGAATCTACGTGTTTAGGTTCTACCATAAGTTTTTTAAGGTTACAGTTAAAAAGTTAGAATTAGTATAACAACACTTTATTATTTAAGAAAAAAATAGTTAATTAAGGCGTAAAAAAATAACGGGTTAAATGAAAGAAAATAGGCGCCGCAAAGCTCACAGAGTCCATTCTATCTAGCATGCCGCCATGCCCTTCTATCATACTACCCCAATCTTTTGCCCCCAGGCTACGCTTAATCGCAGACATCACTAGCCCGCCCAAAAAGCCCATTGCCACAATAATCGCCGCCATACCAGCGCTTTGCAATGGGGTAAAAGGTGTTATCCACCACATCGCTGCGCCGATTAATATTGTGCTGAAACCTCCACCAATTAAGCCTTCCAGCGTTTTATTGGGGCTTACAATAGGCGCGACTTTAGTTTTGCCAAACAAGTTACCAAATACATATTGCAGCACATCACTTAACTGTACGATAAGCATAAAATAAAACAACAACAGTGCATTTTGGCCATCAAAATTAGGAATGTCTAATAACAACAATGCGGGCGCATGGCTGATGCAATAAATGCAAATCATCACACCCCATTGAATTTTTGCCGCGCGTTCTAAAAAATGCTCGGTATCTTGCGCCAATACCGCAATGGAAGGCATCAGTAGAAATGCATACACGGGAATTAAAATACTAAATAGCGCATACCACTCAATATATATCAGGTAATAATGTAGCGGAATGAGCAAGAAAAAAGCCAAAAACAAAGTACGGTGATCGCCAGCCCGCGTGGGTGTTAGCGTAATAAATTCACGTAAGGCAAAATATGAAATTGCCGCAAATAACACAATCGTCCCAACTTTACCTGCTAAAAACGCTACCGCAAACACGGCCATCATGACCCACCAAGCGTTTACGCGCGCCACCAAATTATTCACTACTTTTTGTGATTTTTCACTTGAGTTTGGATTCGCTGACAAACGACGTTGCAACACCCAGCCTATCGCGCTAGCCACGAGCAATAATGCGGCTACCCCACCAATGAGCCAATAAAATTTATGGCTTGGCGTCAGGTTCTGTAGCGTTACTGCAATTTGATTTATCATTTTTATAAACTCTCAAAAAAAAACAACTAAAACAGAAGAGCTAGATTAAGGCCAGCACGGCTTCTCGCGCACGCACCAAAAATTCTTTTTTATGTTCATTTTCATGCAAACTAATCGCCGCACCAAACCGCACCGTACAAATTAAAGGCACAGGTAAAATGGCGCCTTTGGGCATACTGCGGTGCAAAGTATCTAAATACACAGGAATCAGTTTTACTTGCGGAAAGGCTTCTGCCAAATGATACAAGCCACCTTTGAATTCGCTCGGTTCTGCCTGTGCACGGCGTGTTCCCTCTGGGAAAATAATCAACGAATCTCCACTTTCTAAAGCTTTTAGCAGTGGTTCCAGCGGGTTTGAATGTTTAGAGAACTCACGGTCAATCAATACCGAGTTAAGCACTTTTAAGGCAATAAATTGCTTAATCATGCCCTTACCCCAATAGTCTTTCGCCGCCACTGGTCTGGCTTTGATGCGAATTTCTGCTGGCAACGCTGTCCACAAAGCAAGCGTATCGAGATGGCTGGAGTGATTAGTGAAATAAATACTTTGCTCACTATTTGGCGCAGCATTTACCCAGCGCGCCTGCGCACCCACTAGCAGTTTTACAAGGCCAATTAGGCCTGCACGCACAATACTGGCTAACATCATTTGGCTTTTAACTGCTTGGCAATAGTCAGTGTACGCGTAACGCAAGTAATGCCTGAGCCAATCGCAATGATATAAGCGGTAATGACAAGCGCATAATTGGTGTGGCTAAAATACAGTTCCACCGCGCCAATTATGCAGCCCAATGTCATCACAAACATGCGGTGCGGTTTTGCTAAGGGCCCACGGAAATCTTGCACCAATCCTAATGCGCCGCCCAACACACGAATATACGCCGTTTTTGCCGCCAACAATGCGCCTAGCCAACCTAACCAAGGTAAAAAAACTGCATAACCCAGCGCCACAATAAACAAAGAATCGGCAATGCGATCTGGCACCTCGTTATACAGCGCCCCCACTTTGGAATGTTTGCCGCCTTCAATCGCCACCATGCCATCTAGCATGTTGCACAATAATCGCAGCTGCACGCACACGGCCACCGCAAGCAAAGTATTCCATGCATGCGGCGGTGAGTTTGGGCACGCCAATAACCATGCGCCTATCAGCGCAGGCAAAATACTCAGCACCGAAATAAAATTAGGAGATACCTCATATTTCACCAACAAACTCGCCAGCCATTTTGCCCAGCCAGCGCTACGTGTTGTGAGTGGACGCCGATTATCTGTCATAAATTATTTTCCACATTATTGCCATGATAAAATGGCATCTTAACAACGAATCCTTCTTTTAGAAACTAGCTTTCATGCAATTTACCCTACACAAAACAGATTCTGCTAAAAATGGCCTTGCTCGCAGAGGCACTGTCCATTTAGCGCATGGCGACGTGCAAACACCCGCCTTTATGCCTGTGGGCACTTACGGCACGGTTAAAGCCATGTCCCCGCTTGAACTTAAAGAAATTGATGCGCACATTGTGCTCGGCAATACTTTTCATTTATGGCTACGCCCAGGCTTAGAAGTGATTGCTGCGCATGGCGGATTGCATAAATTTATGGGTTGGGATGCACCTATACTCACCGACTCTGGCGGATTTCAGGTGTTTAGCTTAGGTGCTATGCGCAAAATTAGTGAAGAAGGCGTCAAGTTTCAAAGCCCGATTAATGGCGACACCTGTTTTTTAACGCCAGAAGAATCCATGCGCATTCAAAAAGTGCTTAATTCGGACATTGTAATGATTTTTGATGAATGCACACCCTTCCCCGCCACACATTTGGAAGCGAAAAAGTCGATGGAGCTTTCGCTACGTTGGGCAAAACGTAGTAAAGATGCACATCAAGGCAACAGCAACGCTTTATTCGGCATCATTCAAGGCGGCATGTTTGAAGATTTACGCGATGTTTCACTTGCCGGTTTGGTGGATATTGATTTTGACGGCTTTGCCATTGGCGGGCTTTCTGTCGGCGAACCCAAAGAAGATATGCAACGCATCCTCGCCCACACTGCGCCAAAAATGCCGCAAAACAAACCACGTTATTTAATGGGTGTCGGCACACCAGAAGACTTGGTCGAAGCGGTTTCGCAAGGTATTGATATGTTCGATTGCGTGATGCCCACCCGCAACGCGCGCAACGGCTGGCTGTTTACCCAATATGGCGATATTAAAATCAAAAATGCGGGCTACAAGCAAGATACGGCGCCACTTGACGCTGATTGTAGCTGCTACACCTGCCGCAACTTTACCCGCGCCTATTTGCACCATCTACACAAAGTGGGCGAAATCTTGGGGGCGCGCCTCAACACCATCCACAATTTGCATTATTACCAAGTGTTGATGCAAGGCATGCGTGGTGCGATTGAAGCAGGCGAATTTGAAACGTTTAAAACAACATTTAAAACAAAACGCTCGCAAATAAACGCTTAAAATTAATGCTCTGTAAGCCTCATGGATATTGGCTTCCAGAGCATCCATTATTGATTGTTTTGTGTAGGAAAGTGTGGTCTGTCCCTATTATTTTTCAATAAAACTTTTTTAAGGTTTATTCAATTTTGAGCTTATCAATTAGCCAATATGTGAAGGAAACAGCCGCACCACTTTTGATTCCCCATAAACTAGTTTTTAATTCAAAGAAGTTTGTTGTGGTAAAGGATCCAAGCAGAAACCCAATCACTACGAAAACTATATATATTGCAATTAAACCAGCAATACTTCCACCTAAGATTAAAGTGACTAAATTATAATAATTTTTTCGCTTTAGATAATTAATTAAAGGTAAACCCAGTAAAAAGAAACTTAAATAGCTGAAAAAAGCAGGGAATAAAAAATAAAACGTAACCTTTCCTACAGATATACTTCCATTAGATTCGTTAACCATAAAAAAGAACACAACAACTGGAACGAGAGGCGAAATTATTTCTGCTAATCTTTTAGTCATATAAATTTATTTTTAATTTTTTATCCATAATGAGTCACTATACCAAAGAAACTTCGCGCACCACACACACCATGCTAATCAACTTAAGTCTGTGTTAAAATGCGCCACTATTTAAACCACAATTTTATTAAAGGCTTTTAGCATGTTTAACAACTTTTTCATCAGTAACGCACACGCCGCACCAACCGCGCCAGGTGGCGATTTAATGAGCTTTTTGCCGATTATTTTCATTTTTGTGTTGTTCTATTTCATGTTAATTCGCCCGCAAATGAAAACAGCAAAACTACAAAAAGCGATGATAGACGCACTTAAAGCAGGCGATGAAGTGGCTACTGCTGGCGGCGTTGTGGGTAAGGTCACTAAAGTGGGTGACAATTATGTAAGCATTGAAATTGCGGCAAATACCGTGATTAATGTGCAAAAACACACCGTGCAGACGATGCTACCGCCTGGCACTATAAAATCTATCTAAATCACACGTTGCTACTACAAAGTTAACTTATGAACCGCTACCCTACCTGGAAATATATTCTTGTTGCCGTTGTTGTTTTAATTGGTCTGCTTTACACCATCCCCAATTTTTACGGTGAATCACCTGCGGTACAAGTAAGCCCAGCGAAGTCTTCGTTGAAATCTAATCCAGAGTTGCTTAAAAAAGTAGAGGCGACACTAACGCTAGCCAACATTAAATTTAACGGGATTTATTTAGATGCCGCTGGTGTAAAAGTGCGTTTTGATAGCCCAGATGAGCAACTTAAAGCCAAAGATAAGTTAGCGGCTAATTTAGGTAAAGACTACACCGTTGCATTAAATTTACTTTCACAAACACCTAACTGGTTGCTAGCAATTGGCGCCAAACCCATGTATTTAGGCTTAGATTTACGTGGTGGCGTGCACTTTTTACTGCAAGTTGACATGAAAGCCGCGCTTGATAAAGCCGCTGAAAGTAGCGTTGGCGATTTCCGCACCACATTGCGCCGCGAAAAAATTAATTACTTTGGCATTAACCGTGATGGTCAAAAAGTAGAAGTGAAATTTGAAACCGCGGATGAACTTGAAAAGGCGCGCAAAGTATTAAGTAAAGATTATCCAGATTTAACTTACAACAATAGTACAAACGGTAAAGAACACCTACTTACCGCAAGCATAGGCGAAGTGAATAAAAAGAAAATTCAGGAATTTGCGCTTAAACAAAACCTGCAAACCCTGCATAACCGTATTAATGAGCTTGGTGTAGCTGAGCCAATTGTGCAACAGCAAGGCCTTGACCGCATTGTGGTGCAATTACCTGGCGTGCAAGATACTGCAAAAGCCAAAGAAATTTTAGGCCGCACTGCTACTTTAGAAATCCGCATGGTAGATGAAGATAAGTCTGACATGGCCACCATGGAAAAAGCCGCCAAAGGTCAAGTGCCGTTTGGTGATGAGCTTTATAGCGACCGCGAAGGCCGCCCAATATTAGTGAAGAAAAACGTGGTGCTCACTGGCGACCGCATCACCGACGCAGGACCTGGGGTAAACCAACAAAATGGCGGCTCTGTGGTCAACGTGACGCTTGATGGCCGTGGCGCAGGTATCTTTAGAAACGTAACGCGCGATAACGTCGGCAAGCGCATGGCGATTTTACTCATTGAAAAAGGTAGTACAGAAGTCATCACCGCGCCTGTGATTAATGAAGAAATTGGCGGCGGTCGTGTGCAAATCTCTGGCATGGCGAATACGCAAGAAGCCACTGATATATCTCTGTTATTACGTGCTGGTGCACTTGCCGCGCCGATGGAAATTATTGAAGAGCGCACCGTTGGCCCTAGCATGGGGGTAGAAAATATCAAACGTGGTGTGCACTCAACTTTGTGGGGTTTTGCGGCGATTGCTGTGATGATGTTATTTTATTACATGTTATTTGGTGGCGTCTCCGTGCTGGCACTTGGCGTTAACTTACTATTACTGGTTGCCTTATTATCTATGTTACAAGCCACACTCACATTGCCAGGCCTAGCGGCGATTGCCTTGGCACTTGGTATGGCGATTGATGCTAACGTGCTGATTAATGAGCGTATTCGCGAAGAGTTGCGCAATGGCAACTCTCCACAAGCAAGTATTAACGAAGGTTACAAAAACGCTTGGCACACCATTGTTGACTCTAACGTCACCACACTGATTGCAGGTTTAGCGTTATTTATGTTCGGCACTGGCCCAATTAAAGGTTTTGCTGTGGTACACGTACTGGGCATTTTAACGTCGATGTTCAGCGCTGTTTTAGTATCGCGCGCCATTGTGAACATTATTTATGGCTACCGCCGTAAAATCACCAAACTCTCTATCGGCCAGATTTACAAAGCTGATTAATTTAAAGTAAAAAGATGAGAACTGAGTAAAGATTATGGAATTATTTAGAATTAAAAAAGACATCCCGTTTATGAGTTATAGCCGTTTAACCACGGCAATCTCTCTTATTACGTTTATTTTGGCTGTGTTTTTCTTAGCCACAAAAGGCCTACATTACGGCGTAGATTTTACGGGTGGTACGGCGATGGAAGTCAATTACCCGCATCCAGCCAATATTGATGCGATTCGTAAAGCGGTTGCTAGCACTGGCCTAAAAGACGTGACTGTGCAAAACTTTGGTACGAGTCATGATGTACTGATACGCCTGCCGCTAAAAAAGGAAATGTCTATTGCCGCGCTTTCAGAAGCAGTGACAAAAGCATTAAAAAATGACGATGCTAGCGTTGAAGTGCGTCGCGTAGAATCTGTAGGCTCACAAGTGGGTGAAGAACTCTATTCTAATGGCGCATTAGCTTTATTATTAGTATGTGCTGGCATTATGGCTTATTTGGCGATACGTTTTGAGTGGCGTTTTGCGGTCGCTGCTATTATCGCCAACATGCATGACGTGGTGATTATTTTAGGCTTCTTTGCTTTCTTTCAATGGGAATTTAACCTCACCGTGCTGGCCGCGATTTTGGCTGTTTTAGGTTACTCAGTGAATGAATCTGTGGTGGTGTTTGACCGAGTGCGCGAAAACTTTAGAAAAATGCGTAAAGCATCTGTGGTACACGTGATTGATAACGCCATTACTCGCACCATGTCGCGCACGGTAATTACCCATTTAATGACACAAACCATGGTAGGCTCTATGTTGTTATTTGGTGGTGAAGTACTACATAACTTTGCCTTAGCGCTAACGATTGGCATTTTGTTTGGTATCTATTCTTCTGTGCTTGTTGCTTGTCCAATCGCCATGTGGCTTGGCGTAAGTCGTGCTAATTTAATTGGCGATGTAGAGAAAAAAGAAGGCGATAAAAATACAGAAGCGCTTGTGCCTTGAACTACTTGTGCCTTAAGCGCACTATTTGCCGCTTAACAGCAGTATGCGCTTGATTGTTGAAACGATTAGCAGGTAAACTTGCCATATCATAACAACGACTTAACGCTCATTGGATAACATTCCCATAGCCTGGCAACTGGCTATTCTAGCCATACTGCTACTGATATCAGGTTTTTTTTCGGTCGCAGAAACCAGCTTGATGTCGCTCAACCGCTATCGGTTGCGTCATTTAGTAAAAGAAGGGAATCGTGGCGCGCGCTTAGCCAGCGCACTGCTAGCCCAAACAGACAAACTCCTTGGTGTCATTTTACTTTGCAATAATTTTGCCAATGCCGCATCTGCTACCCTCGTCACCCTGATTACTGTTGAGTTGTTTGGCGAAGGCGAATGGGTGCTCATGATCGGCACCTTGGCTGTCACTTTTGCAATTTTAGTATTTAGTGAAATTACGCCTAAGGTCATCGCTGCTGCATACCCTGAAAAACTTGGGGTTTTCTGTAGCTATATTCTCTACCCGCTACTAAAAGTGTTATATCCCGTCGTATGGTTTATCAACTTATTTGTAGAAGCATTGCTAAAACTGCTCAGAGTAAATGTTAACTTCAGTGAAGGTGCACAATCACTTACGATGGATGAACTGCGTAGCATTGTGACTGATGCTGGGCATTTTCTACCAAAAAAACACCGTACTATTTTACTTAACTTGTTTGAGCTTGAAAAAATCACCGTCGATGACGTAATGACTGCGCATACCCTAGCTGAGGTGATTGATTTTGACGCGCCGATTGAAGATATTCTGCAGCGTATCTCCAATAGCCACCACACGCGCCTGCCAGTGCGCGAGGGCGATAATGAAGAAATGATCGGCATTATCCATATCCGCAAAATTATTAACCAAATTCGGTTGCATGAACAAGATGATGATTTAACGAAAGAGGCCTTGCGTGACATTATTGAAGCGCCTTACTTTGTGCCTTCTGGCACACCACTTTACACCCAGATTCAGCAGTTTCAGGAGAACCAAGAGCGCATCGCATTGGTCGTAGATGAATATGGCGAATTTAAAGGCTTGGTGACATTGGAAGACATTTTAGAAGAAGTGATAGGTGACTTTACCACGCAATCGCCAAGCCGCATCGGCAGTTACCGCCAAGAGCCAGATGGTAGCTGGCTGGTTGATGGTAGCAGCACACTTCGTGACTTAAATAAAAAACTCAATCTTTCGTTGCCGTTAAACGGTCCAATCACCTTAAACGGTTTAGTCATCGAACATTTTGAAGATATTCCAGAGCCAGGTACCAGCTTTAAAATTGGTGAACATCACCTTGAAATCATCCAAACACAAGACAGAATTGTTAAAAGCGTCAAAATTTTCCCTTAATTTCATAAATCTTTACCAGTAACCCATGTGGGTACTTGAATTTTTTGCTATTCGGCTCAAAATACATACAGCACGGAACAACAGATGGCAAATACGAATCCAATTGGCGATGTAGCAATTAAACCTAGCGCAGTTAAAACAAAACTGCCAGAAATGTTTAAAGTATTGCTAATAAATGACGATTACACTCCTATGGAGTTTGTTGTTGAAACAATACAGCGTTTTTTTAATAAAACGCGTGAACAATCAACGCAAATTATGCTCAAAGTACATACAGAAGGTGCAGGCGTATGTGGGGTTTATCCGCAAGACATCGCGGAAACAAAAATGAATCAAGTAATCATCCATGCAAAGGAAGCGCAACATCCATTGCAGTGTGTAATAGAGCCAGTCTAAGCTGACAGAGAAAGTAAGTACCAGCCTGAGGCTGGCGATAGAAATAAGTACCAACTTAATGCTGGTGACAGGTGTAGAAAACCAGCGTAGAGTATGCATATGAAAGTTAAAGGTAAAAAATGATAGCTCAAGAACTTGAAGTATCTCTACATATGGCGTTTATGGATGCGCGACAAAAGCGCCATGAACTGATTACGGTTGAGCATTTATTACTAGCAATGATTGATAACCCGACAGCGGCTGAAGTGCTACGCGCGTGTGGCGCAAAATTTGAAGTTTTACGCACAGAGCTCATTCACTATATTGAAGAACATACACCGATTGTAGGTGGCGAAGATGAAGTAGACACGCAGCCGACTCTTGGCTTTCAGCGTGTGATACAGCGCGCCATGTTGCATGTGCAATCCTCTGGCAAAAAAGAAGTGACTGGCGCGAACGTGCTTGTTGCCATTTATGGCGAAAAAGATTCGCATGCGGTATTTTTCTTGCATCAACAAGGCATTACTAGGCTAGATGTGGTTAATTTTATCTCGCATGGCGTGGCTAAAGTGCCAGAAGGCGAAAGCAAATCAGATGGCGGCGAAACTGATGTCGAGATGGAATCTACACCCGCTGGTGCGCTTGAAAGCTTTACGTTAAATCTGAATGCGCAAGTTGCTGCTGGCAAAATAGATCCACTTATCGGCCGCGCCCCTGAACTTGAGCGCGTGATTCAAACATTGTGCCGCCGTCGCAAAAATAATCCTTTACTCGTAGGTGAAGCTGGCGTGGGCAAAACTGCTATTGCAGAAGGTTTAGCGAGCCGCATTGTCAGCAAAGAAATCCCAGAAGTATTAGCAAATGCAACGGTTTACTCGCTAGACATGGGCGCATTATTGGCCGGCACAAAATACCGCGGTGATTTTGAGCAACGCTTAAAAGCGGTGATGAAACAACTGGCCGAAAAACCAGATGCGATTTTGTTTATTGACGAAATTCACACATTGATTGGCGCAGGCGCAGCCAGCGGCGGTACGTTGGATGCTTCTAACTTACTCAAGCCTGCGCTTTCAAATGGCACGCTTAAATGCATAGGCGCGACCACTTACCAAGAGTATCGCGGAATTTTTGAAAAAGACCATGCTTTAAGTCGTCGTTTCCAAAAAGTTGACGTGGCAGAACCTAGCGTTGCCGAAACGATTGAAATCTTAAAAGGCTTAAAATCTCGCTTTGAAGAACATCATAGCGTGAAATATAGCGCGAGCGCGCTTTCTACAGCGGCGGAACTTTCAGCCAAATACATTAATGACCGCCACTTGCCAGATAAAGCCATTGACGTGATTGATGAGGCTGGTGCAGCGCAACGCATATTGCCGAAATCGAAACAGAAAAAAGTCATCGGCAACAAAGAGATCGAAGATATTATCGCCAAAATTGCGCGCATTCCGCCCAAAAATATCTCTAACGATGACCGTACTGCGCTCAAAACGCTAGAGCGTGATTTGAAAGCGGTAGTATTTGGCCAAGACAAAGCGATTGAAGTGCTGACAACTGCCGTTAAAATGGCACGTAGCGGCTTGGGCGGCAATAATAAACCAGTTGGCAGCTTCTTATTCAGTGGCCCGACTGGTGTAGGTAAAACCGAAGTGGCCAAACAACTCGCATACATTATGGGTGTTGAGTTGATTCGCTTTGATATGAGTGAATATATGGAGCGCCATGCCGTGTCGCGTCTAATTGGCGCGCCTCCTGGCTATGTAGGTTTTGAGCAAGGCGGTTTGATGACCGAGGCGATTAGCAAACAGCCGTACTGCGTTTTGCTGTTAGACGAAATTGAAAAAGCGCACCCTGATATTTTCAATATCTTATTGCAAGTGATGGATCACGGCACGCTCACCGATAATAACGGTCGCAAAGCAGACTTTAGAAACGTCACCATTATTATGACCACCAATGCAGGTGCTGAGAATCTTTCAAAATCCAGCATCGGCTTTACTAATGCTAAAGATTCTAGCGATGAAGCGGCTGATATCAAACGCTTTTTCTCACCTGAGTTCCGCAACCGCTTGGATGCAACGGTGTCATTCGCATCGTTATCGCAAGAGATTATCATTCGCGTGGTGGATAAATTCTTGATGCAATTAGAAGACCAATTGCACGAGAAAAAAGTGGAAGTGACATTTAGCGATGCCTTAAAAACTTACTTAGGCAAAAAAGGCTTCGATCCGCTCATGGGTGCGCGGCCAATGGCACGCTTGATTCAAGATACCATTCGTAAAGCATTGGCGGATGAATTGTTATTTGGCAAGCTGGCTAATGGCGGTAGCGTGCATGTGGATATTGATGATAAAGATGAAGTAAAACTGGTGTTTGATGAGTCTCATAAATCATCAAAACCAGAAACGCCAAAACCTGAAGCCGAAACGGTTTAGGCTTTTCAGACACAAATCACCCGACGAAAGTCGGGTTCTTTATCATCACGCTGTTAAACAATTCAGAATTTATCCATGCATTTAACCAAACGCGTAGTTTAGGATAAGCGGCTGCTTCAAACCAATTACTATCAACCGCTGCAAATTGGCGAATAAACGGAAAAATGGCAATATCTGCCATGTTAACTTCGTCACTCAGCAAATAAGCATGTTGATTAAGTAAATCTTCTAATTTCTGTAAAAATATCTCGCCATCAGCACGGTGTTGCATTTGCGTTTTATTTGGGAAGCGTTCTGGATATTTGTAAGCATCTAAAGATTGCTTAAAATTGCCATCATTCTCCGAGACTAATTTTTTAAAATCATGTGCTCTGGAAGGCGCATGGATATTGGATCCCAGAGCATGATTTTTTAATGCAAAAAGCATAATTTCTATGCTTTCTTCAATCACCTGTTTGTTATCTTGGTCATCTTGTAACACCAAGACAGGCACTGTGGCTTTGGGTGAAATTTGTAACATATGTGCAGGTTTTTCACGTAATGAGATTTCGCGAATTTCAACTTCGATCCCTGCAAGTTTTAACGCCATTCGCGCGCGCATGGCATAAGGACAACGGCGATAACTATAAAGTATCGGAAGCATTTGGAAGTGTCATTAACCCAGCGTTTTGCAAATGTCGTGCACCAACTTCGGCCCTTGGTAAATGAGTCCACTATAGATTTGCACCAAATCAGCTCCAGCAGCAATTTTTTCTACTGCATCTGCGCCGCTTAAGATGCCACCTACACCAATAATCGGTAAAGCGCCTTGTAGTTGTTTTGAGAGTTGTTGAATGACTATAGTCGATTGATTACACACAGGCCCGCCAGAAAGTCCGCCCGTTTCCTCACCATTTTCCATGCCTTTAACGGCATCGCGCGCCAGCGTGGTATTAGTGGCAATCACGCCATCGATTTGGTGTTTCATCAATAAATCGGCGATTTCAATCACTTGTTCTTGCGTTAAATCAGGCGCAATTTTTAGCGTCATCGGCACATACTTACCATGCTTATCGGCAAGTTTTTTTTGTTCTAATTTCAGGCTGTCCAGCAAGCCAGACAAGGCCTCTGCGGCTTGTAAGTCGCGCAAATTTTGCGTGTTGGGCGATGAAATATTTACCGTGATATAGCTCGCATGCGCATACACTTTTTGCATGCAAATCAGGTAATCATCTACTGCACGCTCATTCGGCGTATCGAAATTTTTGCCGATGTTAATACCCAAAATGCCAGAATATTTTGCCGCTTTTACATTCTCAACCAGGTTATCTACACCCAAATTATTAAAGCCAAAGCGGTTAATAATACCTTGCGCTTCTTTCACACGAAATAATCTAGGCTTAGGGTTGCCAGGCTGTGGGCGCGGCGTCACTGTGCCCACCTCAATAAAACCAAAACCAAGTTTAGCCATGCCATCAATGACTGCACCATTTTTATCTAGCCCAGCGGCCAAACCGACCGCATTAGGGAAAGTTAAACCCATCACCTCGCGTGGTGTGCAGACTGGTGCTTTAGGATAGCCATTTAAAACACCTGTTTTTTCTGAAAACTTTAAGGTCTTAAGCGTCAGGTCATGCGTAAATTCCGCATCGAGTTGAAATAATATGGGCTTAATCAGTGAGTAACAGTTCATAGTGATATTTTACTGCAAAACCCACTGCCACTGATAAACACAAAAAACTTTCGCCACTGAGGACAGAGCTCACAGAGAAAACTTAACAACTCGTCATTCTGAGCGCAGCGAAGAATCCAGTGCTTCGTAAGTT
>JANNOS010000138.1:0-2041 GCA_031399315.1 Methylophilaceae bacterium
AATCGTGCTGGTGCAAGGCGCTGTAAGTGGCGGCTATGCGCTCAAAACTTTCTGCACGTTCGTTATCATTCATCGCAAGCTTGGCGCCCGCTAAATAGCTTGCTTGTGCCGCATTTAAATCATTATTTTGCGTTTGTGTATCGCCAATAAAATTAAGATTGATGCGTTCAAATTTTTCATTGTTGCCTGCCCTGCTTATGCTTAAACTTTTTTCATAGCTTGCAATAGCTTCTGTATTTTTTTGATTATTTTTGTGCAAATTACCAATAAAAATATTTGCGATAATTTCCTCTAAACCTGGCTTGGAGTTTTTTGCAGCCAGCTCCAGCGCGCTCAATGCTTCGTTGTAATTACCTTGCGAGACTTGGCTTTGTGAAACTTGGCTTTGTGAGCCTAGCGCCCTGCCCTTACACAGCAAAGCATCACGGTTATTGGCATCACGTTTTAAAATTTCAGCCGCCACAGTAGTGGCCTTAGTTAAATCACCTTTTTCCAAGGCTTGATTACACATAGAAATTTTATCAGAAAGTCCTTCGGCGTTAACATTAAAATTGATTAAAATCAATATAATAAAAAAATTAGTTAATGTAATTTGTGAGATATTTTTCATTGAAGCCTATTAAAAAAGAGTTGTTTGGATGTTGTCGATACTATCAGACGCTATTACCTTGTGATTAGTTGCTTGATTCTCCAACAAAGCCAGTAAACCCGTCTCATCTAAAATTGTCACTTGTAAATCTTGAGCTTTTTCTAATTTACTGCCGGCCTCTGCGCCTGCAACCACATAATCTGTTTTTTTGGAAACGCTACCACTCACCTTGCCACCAGCCGCTTCTATCAAGGCTTGCGCGGCATCTCGTGATAAATTGGGCAAGGTTCCAGTCAACACCAAAGTTTTGCCTAATAACACGCCTGTAGCCGCCTGTTTACCTGCTGTTTCGAGCCAATGCACGCCTAAAGCTTGCATCGATTTGATCACGTCGCGATTATGCACTTCGCCAAAAAACTGCAATATCGATTCCGCAACAATCGGCCCCACATCATTTACATCAAGCAATTCCTCGAGAGGCGCATGGATAATGGCTTTCAGAGCACCGAAATGTGCAGCTAAATCCTTCGCGGTAGCTTCGCCCACGTTGCGTATACCTAATCCATAAATAAAGCGCGCCAGCGTGGTTTGCTTGCTTGCACTCAACGCGTTAATGACATTTTGCGCTGACTTCTGTGCCATGCGGTCTAAAGAAGCTAATGTAGCAACATCCAGCTTATAAATATCGTCTAACGCATGCACTAAATTAGCCTCGACTAATTGATCTACCAGCTTTTCACCTAAACCTTCAATATCCATGGCGCGACGCGACGCAAAGTGCGTAATGGCGTGCTTACGCTGCGCGGGGCAAAACAAACCGCCTGTACAACGCGCCACGGCTTCATCTGCTGGGCGTTCAATGTGTGATCCGCATTCAGGGCAAGCTGTTGGCATAGTGAATAAGCGTGCGTCTTTTGGACGATTTTCCAGCACAACTGAAACCACTTCAGGAATTACATCCCCTGCCCTGCGCACAATCACGGTGTCGCCAATGTGAATATCTTTACGTTTTAATTCATCTTCGTTATGCAAAGTGGCATTGGTGACCGTGACGCCGCCTACAAACACTGCTTTAAGCCTTGCTACTGGTGTAATTGCGCCAGTACGCCCAACCTGCACGGAAATGCCTTCTACAACGGTTGTTGCTTCTTCTGCAGGAAACTTATGTGCGACTGCAAAGCGTGGTGCTTTGCTAATGAAACCCAGTGTCGACTGCAATGCTCTATTGTTAATTCGATACACAACGCCATCTATGTCAAACTTTAACTTATATCTAAATGCTTTAATTTCATTGTAAAAGTCTATTAGTTGAGCATATCCTTTTGCTACTTTTCGGTACTCATTTACAGGCAACCCAATAGAATCAAACCAAAGTAGTAAGTCATAAAATTTATTAGGTATTTCATAGTCATCAGAAACTTCACCTACATCGTAAGCAAAAAATCTTAATGA
>JANNOS010000144.1:0-38031 GCA_031399315.1 Methylophilaceae bacterium
TTTGCTACCTTGATACAAATAGCCGTTTTGTTGAATTGTGCCCAAAGCGCGCATGATATCGGCCTCGGTTTTAAAATCCATCGTCAAATATGGGTTATCCCAATCGCCCAGCACCCCTAAGCGGATAAAGTCTTTCTTTTGTTTTTCCACTTGCTCCGCAGCGTAAGCGCGGCATAACTCGCGAAATTTTGCAGGGTCGATATTTTTGCCGTGATTCTTTTCTACCACCAACTCAATGGGCAAACCATGGCAATCCCAACCTGGTACATAGGGCGCATCAAAACCACTCATTGTTTTGGATTTTATGATGATATCTTTGAGGATTTTATTTACCGCGTGGCCAATATGAATATCGCCATTGGCATACGGTGGGCCGTCATGCAGAATGAATTTCTTCGCACCTTTGCGCGCTTTGCGAATACGCTCATACAGCTTTTTATCTTGCCATTGTTTTAGCCAAGCAGGCTCACGTTTAGCCAAATCACCACGCATGGGGAATGGTGTTTCGGGCTGGTTGATTTTATATTTATTTTGATCTTTATTTACATCGTCAGTCATGATTATTTCTTAGTCTAAATTCTTAACATCTTGTTTATTAAAATATTCTCTTGCAACGCCAATATCTTGTGCAATTTGCACTTTTAAAACATCCAAACTGTCAAATTTTTGCTCTTCACGTATTTTATGCAAAAATTCTACATGCACATGCTGGCCATACAAATCCCCATTAAAATCAATCACATGTGTTTCTAGCAACAGCTTTGGTACCCCAGCGACGGTTGGACGTACACCCAAATTAGCCACCGCTGGCAAACCATCCAATTTTACCGCATAAACGCCTGTTAAAGCAGGCCGCTCATGTCGCATGTGAATATTTGCAGTGGGGAACCCAAGCTCACGTCCGCGCTTGGCACCATGCACTACTTTTCCACTCACGCTATAATTGCGACCCAGTAACTGTCCGGCCAAGGCCAAGTTGCCCGAAAACAATGCATCGCGCACACGTGTGCTAGAAACGCGCTCGCTATTAAAATCGACTCGCGGCATAGAAATTAAATCAAAATTATTCGCTTTAAAATCATTCACAGTGCCTGCGCGCTTGGTGCCAAACTTAAAATCTTCGCCGACTAAAATCGTATTCGCATTCAGCTTTTCTCGCAGAATAGTTAAAAAATCTGTCGCACTTATCGCGGCAAATCTTTTATTAAACGCACATACAAATACTTTCTGTGCACCAAACGTATCAAATTGCTCTAGTTTTTCGCGCAAATTACTTAGACGCGCAGGGGCATTAAGTGGCGTAAAAAACTCACGTGGATGCGGTTCAAACGTCATCACGGCTGGGGTTAAACCTTTAATTTTTGCAATGCTGATTAATTGGTTTAATAATGCCTGATGACCTAAGTGCATGCCATCGAAATTGCCAATTGCAAGCGCAAGTGGTTCGCATTTTAGCGGTGGTAGCTGCCGAAAAACTTGCATTTAATGCTTAACTCTACGGATATAATCACGCGGCCTAAAGCCTAATAGAAACAAACTGGCAAAATAACTCAACGCGCCTATGACCACCAAAGAAGTGAGGTAAATGAGCCGCTTTAGCAAACTATACTGAAGCCACTGACTGATATCCCCCATTGCAAAATATAGCACGACGCCCATGACACTTAATGCTACAGCCAACTTAAGTATAAATACACCCCAACCTGCTTGTGGCTGATACACATCCGCTTTGCGCAAGTGGTAATACAACAAACCTGCGTTTAAACAGGCGCCTAAACCGATTGCGAGCGCTAAACCTGCATGTTTTAAATCTATCGCAAAAACAAATATTAAGTTCATTAGTTGCGTAGCAACTAATGTAAAAATAGCAATTTTGACAGGGGTTTTAATATTCTGCCGCGCATAAAAACCAGGCGCTAAAATTTTAACCAATATCAAGCCTAGCAAGCCAAAACTATAAGCAACAAGCGCTTGCTGTGTCATTGCAACATCAATCGCAGTAAATTTTCCATAATGAAACAGGCTAGTCACCAATGGTGTTGCAAGCACCGCCAATGCAACCGCCGCAGGTGCGGCCAAAATAAAAGTAAGGCGCAAGCCCCAATCTAGCAATTGTGAGTATTCACTATCGTCGCTTCCTGCATATGCTTTAGATAAGCTAGGCAATAAAATTGTGCCTAGCGCTACGCCTAACACACCTGTGGGAAACTCCATTAAGCGATCAGCGTAATACAGCCAGCTCACCGAGCCTGTAGCTAAAAACGATGCAAAAATGGTGTTTAAAATAAGCGAAATTTGCGCTACAGAAACGCCAAGTATCGCAGGTCCCATTAACTTTAGAATACGCGAAACGCCTTTATCGTGATTTGCGCCATCTGGATTAAGCTCAAACCTTGGTAGCAAGCCAATTTGTTTTAGAAAAGGAATTTGAAAAAGAAGTTGTAAAAAACCGCCAATAAACACCGCCCAAGCTAACACTTTAATCGGCTCAGCAAAATGATCAGCAAAAAACAATATGGCCGCTATCATCGATACGTTCAGCCAAACCGGCGTAAATGCGGGGATGCCAAATTTATTGTAAGTATTCAGCACACCACCCGCCATTGAAACCAGCGAAATAAAGAAAATATACGGAAAAGTAATGCGCAGTAGCTCGACTGTGAGTTGCATTTTATCGGGGTTCGCCCTAAAACCTGGTGCAATTAAACTCACAATAAAAGGCGCTGCCAGCATACCGAGCAAAGTGACGATGACCAAAATAATGCCTAACCAAGTCGCTACGCGGTTAATTAAACTTTTGGTTTCATCAAAACTACGTTGACTTTTATACTCTGCCAAAATAGGCACAAAAGCTTGGCTGAATGCGCCTTCGGCCGAAACTCGGCGCAGCAGATTCGGAATTTTAAATGCGACAATAAATGCATCGCTTAACATGCCTGCACCAAACACGCGCGCAATTAACGTATCGCGCACAAAACCTAAAATGCGCGAGATAAACGTCATGCTGCCAACTTTAGCTAAGGCGTTGAGTAAATTCATTAAGTTAGTTTGTGGTTGATAATTGAACAGCAGTGATTTTAGCATGCCTCAAGCGCTATTTTCAGCTAAGCTATTTTTACTTTAAAGCTTGCAAAATGGCTTGAAAAACACTAATATACGCGGCTTCGTATAAATACCGATAAGCATTAGGACAAAGAACTCATGGCAAATACCGCACAAGCACGCAAACGCGCTCGTCAATCCGTTAAAGTAAACGCACATAACGCAGCGTTACGCTCTACTTTGCGCACTGCAATTAAAAAAATTATCAAGGCTGTAGAGTCTGGTGATAAAGCAGCTGCAGCAGCTAGTTACAACGAAAATATTGCGGTAATTGACCGTATTGCTGATAAGAAAATTATCCATAAAAACAAAGCTTCTCGTCATAAAAGCCGCTTAAGCGCTGCTATTAAAGCGATGGCGGGTGCATCAGTTGCTGGTGTTAAAGTAGCTAAAGCTGCGCCAAAAGCTAAACCTGCTGCAAAAGTAGCAACAGCGCCAAAAAAAGCCGCCGCACCTAAAGCTGCTGCCGCTAAAAAACCTGCAGCTGCAAAAAAACCAAAAGCTGAGTAATCAACTACAATAAAAAAGCCGAGCATTGCTCGGCTTTTTTATTGTACGCTTTTTAGCTCAAGCCAATATTTAATTGGCTGCGCGCAATTAACGCTGTATTAAGTACGTCCTTAGCATCATTGCCAATCACCGTGAAATGCCCCATTTTGCGCGCTTTACGCGGCTCGTGCTTGCCATATAAATGTAGCTTTAAATGAGCATGTCCAGCCGCCTTATTCCATGCGGGTTCCAGAGCAGAGCCTTTAGAGTTAGCAAACCAGCTATCGCCCAAAATATTCACCATCACTGCATCGCTGTGTAAGTCTGGGCTACCAAGCGGTAAACCAGTCATCACACGCACTTGCTGTTCAAATTGATTGGTGATGCAAGCATCTATTGTGTAATGGCCAGAGTTATGTGGGCGTGGTGCGATTTCATTCACGAGCAACTGATTGCCAACCACAAAAAATTCCACCCCTAACACACCCACGTAATCTAACTGTTCAGCAAGCTTTTTGGCGAGCGCTTGTGCATTCGCTTTAAGCACAACACTCGCACGGGCCGGCACGATGCTAATATCGAGTATTCCGTTGAGGTGACTATTTTCTGCTGTAGGAAAAGCAGCAATATTACCTTGTACATCACGCGCCAACACGACAGAAACCTCTAAATCTAGCTGCAACATTTGCTCCAGCACACAAACTTCCTGTTTAAAATCAGCAAATGCTTGTTGCGCTTCAGCTTGATTTTTAACGCGTGCTTGGCCTTTGCCATCGTATCCAAAACGGGCTACTTTTAAGATTGCAGGATATAGTGGACTATCATCTTCGGGTAAATCATTCACCTTGTTAATCACAACAAACGGCGCGACTGGCAAACCCGCATCTTTAATGAAATTTTTCTCTAGCACTCGGTTCTGTGCAATCGCCACACAAGATGCACTAGGGCGAACCGTGGTAGTGAGTGCTAACTTTTCTAACGTTGCTGCAGGCACATTTTCAAACTCAGTCGTGACTGCAGCGCAGGTTTTTGCCATCTGCTGAAGCGCATTCTCATCGTCATAATTTGCACAAATATGCACATCTGCAATTTTGCCGGCTGGACTATTTTTATCTGGGTCGAGCACTGTTACTTGATAGCCCATTTCATGCGCAGCAATCACAAAAAAACGTCCAAGCTGACCACCGCCCAGCATGCCTAACATGGCAGGCGGGTTAATAAATTGCGTTGAATCTACTTGTGCCATCCCTAGTTGCTTTGGGGTCATGGCTTCTCACTTAACACCATACTGCTTACTTTGTCAGATTGCGTTTTACGAAATTCCACCAATTTTTTAGCTAAGTCAGCATCGTGATTCGCCAATATACTGATCGCAAATAAACCCGCGTTTGCCGCACCTGCATCACCAATTGCAAACGTTGCAACAGGCACGCCTTTAGGCATTTGCACAATAGACAATAATGAGTCTTGACCGTTTAAATGCTTGGTGGTCACTGGTACGCCCAATACTGGCAAAGTGGTTTTTGCCGCGACCATGCCTGGCAAATGTGCTGCACCGCCTGCACCTGCGATAATCACTTGATAGCCTTCATTCACCGCATTTTCGGCAAATGCAAACATTAAGTCGGGTGTGCGATGCGCAGAAACCACTTTGGCTTCATAAATCACGCCGAAATCTGCCAGCATTTGTGCTGCATTTTTCATCACGGGCCAATCGCTATCTGAGCCCATAATGATGGCAACTAATGGTTTTTTCATCGACTTACTTTCTTAAATGACTATTAAGTTATCTCTATGTATAAGCTCTGACTCTTCTACATAACCCAAAATTTTCTCAATCTCGCTGCTGGCTTTGCGCATAATCCGCGCGGCTTCTTGCGAATTATAATTCACAATACCACGCGCGACTTCAACGCTTTCCTCATTCACGCAGGCCACCACATCACCGCGCTCAAAGCTGCCCTGCACTTCAATCACGCCAATCGGCAGTAAACTTTTTCCATCTGTTTTTAGCACTTTAACCGCACCAGCATCTAACACCAACTTACCACCCACACGCAGATGATCGGCCAACCATTGTTTTTTTGCCAACGTTTTAATTTGGCTAGATTTCAAGTGTGTGCCAATTGCCTCACCAGAGCTTAAACGTAGCAAGACATCTTTTTCACGTCCAGAAGCAATGACCGTATGCGCGCCGCTACTGGCAGCCCGTTTGGCGGCCAGTATTTTGGTTAACATGCCACCCGTACCCACATTGCTGCCCGCGCCGCCTGCCATTTTTTCAAGCGCTACATTTCCTGCTGTTTCAAAATTGATAAATTTTGCTTCTTTGTCTTTACGTGGGTCGGCTGAATACAAGCCTTGCTGATCGGTTAAAATCACCAGCGTATCGGCTTCTATGAGATTAGCTACTAATGCTGCCAACGTGTCATTATCGCCAAAACGAATTTCCTCGGTCACCACAGTGTCGTTTTCATTGATAATCGGGATGACTTTTAAATCAAGCAAGGTTTTTAGTGTACTGCGCGCATTTAAATAACGCTTTCTATCACTCAAATCTTCGTGGGTAAGCAATATCTGCGCGGTATGCAAACCATGTTCGGCAAAACAGCTTTCGTACATTTGTACCAAGCCCATTTGCCCGACTGCGGCGGCGGCTTGCAGCTCATTTACCTCAACAGGGCGCTTTTTCCAGCCTAAACGCTGCATACCCTCTGCCACTGCGCCTGAAGAGACCAAGGCAATTTGCTTGCCTTGTTTTACCAACTGACTTATCTGTGTTGCCCAAGCGGCAATCGCAGCGCGGTCTAAGCCTTCACCGTTGTTGGTAACAAGGCTAGACCCCACTTTAACAATCAGCGTTTTACTATTAACTAATAGACTATTCTGTAATAATGACTGACTCATTTTTATTTTCTAACATCAATGCTTTTGCTTCTTCCAAATGCTCCATCATCGCGTAAACCAGCTCTTTACAACCTAAGCCATTAATTGCAGAAATCGCGAACACACGGCCTTTCCAGCCATAATCTTTTACGAATTTTTTAACGACCTCTTTACTGTCTTGCGCCATGTCTATCTTATTTAATACTAACCAACGCGGTTTATTGTAGAGTTCTTCGTCATATTTTTTAAGTTCATTCACAATCGCTTTGGCTTCTGCCACTGGGTCAGTAGCCTCATCAAACGGCGCAATATCCACCAAGTGCAATAATAGCGAAGTACGCGCCAAATGCCGTAAAAATTGGTGCCCTAGCCCAGCGCCTTCTGCTGCGCCCTCAATTAAACCAGGCACGTCAGCGATGACAAAGCTGCGATTGGTGTCAACTCGCACCACCCCTAAATTAGGGTGTAAAGTCGTAAAAGGGTAATCTGCCACTTTTGGTTTTGCGGCAGAAACTGAGCGAATAAAAGTCGATTTACCTGCGTTTGGCATGCCCAGCAAACCCACGTCAGCCAACACCTTCAGCTCCATATAAAGCTCAAACTCTTCACCCTGCTCGCCTTTTGTGCATTGGCGTGGCGCACGATTAATACTCGACTTAAAATGCACATTGCCCAAGCCATTATTGCCGCCACGAGCTAACAACACTTTTTGGTCGTGCTCTGCCAAATCAACAATCATGCGCTCAGTCGCTTTATCTGAAATCACCGTACCAACTGGCACACGCAAAATCGTATCTTCACCTTTTGCACCATAACATTCCGCGCCGCGACCATTCTCGCCACGTTGCGCACGAAAAGTACGTGTGTAACGATAATCGACTAAAGTATTGATGTTGCGATCTGCAACGGCGTAGATGGAGCCACCTTTACCGCCATCACCACCGTTAGGACCACCCATCGGCTCGTACTTCTCACGACGGAACGTGGCAACGCCATTGCCGCCATCGCCGGCGTAGACCTTAATTGTCGCTTCATCAATAAATTTCATATTTAAAATGGCTTTGACTCGCTAGCTTGCGCGCGCGTAGTACTCGCTTCCTCGCTGTACTCAAATGTACTATCTTCGTCGCTCCGTGCTTTGCGCACACAAGCTAGATTCGCACGCACATTTTAACTGAGCTATTCTTTTTAAAACTTAAAATAAAAAAGCCCCATCAAACGATGAGGCTTTAATCATACTACTTAAACTTACACTGCAACAATGCTCACAGTGTGGCGTTTTAGTGCGCCTTTAGTTGCAAAAGTCACTTTACCAACAATTTTTGCAAATAGTGTATGGTCTTTACCCATACCCACGTTTTCGCCTGCGTGCATTTTTGTGCCGCGTTGACGCACGATAATGCTGCCAGCAGAAACCACTGTCTCGCCAAATGCTTTAACACCTAAACGTTGTGAGTGTGAATCGCGACCGTTACGTGAACTACCGCCTGCTTTTTTGTGTGCCATGATTTAATCCTTTAAAATCTAAACTTTAACTCTTGTATTAAGCAGCAGCTTTGGAGGCTTTCGCTTTTTCTGGTTTTGCAGCAGCCTCTTTATTTGCAGCTTGGCCTGCAGCTAAAATTTCACCAATTTGAATCTCAGTAAAACTTTGGCGATGACCTTGTGTTTTACGATAATGCTTACGGCGACGGAACTTAAAAATCATCACTTTATCCGCACGACCATGTGAAACCACTGTAGCACTCACTTTAGCGCCAACAATAATCGGCGCGCCAATAGTTGTGTTGTCGCCATCAGTAATCAGCAAGACTTTATCTAACACCACTGTACTACCAACATCACCAACTAATTTTTCAACTTTTAATTTGTCACCAGCGGCCACTTTATATTGTTTGCCACCTGTTTTAATAACTGCATACATGTTTTGCCTACTTCTACACGTTCAAATGAATCGCGCATTATACTTAAGTTGCGCCCAATTGCAAAGCTTAATTATTGAAAGTGCAAAGCATAATTAAAGTTTTTAATGTAACAATAATAGCAACATGTTTTAAGCTCAAGTCTGAATCGAATATGCTAAAATGCCTCAAAATTATTTGGCTAGATTTGTGACTTTAAACCCCATTCAATCCCTGATTGCCCGCGACATGAAAGCGGTCGACAGCGTTATACAGAACTCATTACGTTCTGAAGTCTCGCTTATTAATACAATAGGTGAGCATATTATCAATAGCGGCGGCAAACGTCTGCGACCCGCTCTGGTATTGATTTCTAGTGGCATATTTGGCGAAATAAAATCACAGCAACACGAACTTGCTGCCATTGTCGAATTTATTCATACCGCTACACTTTTGCACGATGACGTTGTAGATGAATCACAATTACGACGCGGAAAAAGTACTGCTAACCACTTATTTGGCAACGCTGCCAGCGTTTTAGTCGGCGATTTTTTATATTCACGCGCGTTTCAGATGATGGTGAAACTGCAAAACATGCGCGTGATGGAAATATTGTCGGAAGCCACAAATATCATCTCTGAAGGCGAAGTGCTACAGTTACTCAACGTACACAACGCCGACGTGACTGAGCAAGGTTACTTAAAAGTCATCCACTTTAAAACCGCCAAATTATTCGAAGCGGCTGCGCGCTTAGGTGCGGTAATGAGCAATGCAAATAGCAAAGATGAAAATGCGCTTGGCACTTACGGCATGCATTTAGGCACAGCATTTCAGTTAATAGATGATGTGCTAGATTTAAGTGGTGACGTCAACCAAATTGGCAAAAATTTAGGTGACGATTTATCTGAAGGCAAACCGACCTTACCGCTATTGATTGCACTTAATCGTGGCGACGCCACACAAGCTGCAACTATCCGCAATGCGATAGAGAAAGGCGGCTTGGATGAACTGCCTGCAGTGCTCGCGGCAGTTCAAGCCACTGATGCTTTAAACTACGTACGCCAACTGGCTGAAAAAGAAGTTAATTTAAGCTGTGATGCGATTGCATATTTGCCAGACTCGACCCACAAAACAGCATTAATTAATTTGGCTAAATTCGCGGTTAAGCGCGAATTTTAACCAAATCTAATAATTTCAATACTTAATTAATTTAATACTGTTTAATTCAAAACTATCGGCTCGCCGCTATCAGCGTGGTAATAACTTAAATGGGCGCAATCACTGGTACCGCTCGTTAAGCTACCATCAAACAAGGCCTTACCTTCTACGTCTACCACCGCATAGCCGTTGTGATACAAAGTGACTTCTGCTAATTTTGGTGCTAGCTTTGGTGTTAACTTAGGAGCAGTTTTTGCTGTTGCTTTTTCAAGCTTGATGTCATTTTTCCGACTTGCATTCATTTCGCGCAGGCTAAAGCTGATGCAGGTTTCATCCTCATCTTCGCCATATACTTCCCATTTGCTATCGCCCGTTAGCTGAGCAAGCCAGCCTGGCAAATCAACTTCCACGCGGCAAATAATCGGCTCATCCCAAGCAGGATGCTCGAAATTGCTCAATTCGACTTGTTCTAGCCTGTTCAATAGCGCCTCATTCTGATCCGACATTCAAGTTCCTTATACCAAATATTAAAACACTTACACTACTTAAAATGGTGTCGATTCATTTATTTTCAAGCAATATTTGCACCATATTTACGAGTTAAGTTGCACACTTGTATTAACGATGCCATGATAATGTTAGTTTACAACCATTTGTGAGTTAATTATGTTTGATTTTCTAACGCCATTATCTGATGTCTTACGTACAGAACCTGCCTTTTTTGTCACATTTTCTGTCATTTTAGGGCTTATGGTCGGCAGTTTTTTAAATGTGGTGATTCACCGCCTACCCAAAATGATGGAGCGTGAATGGCACGCGAATTGTTTGGAGTTACAAGGTAAAGAGGTTCCTGAACAAACCAAATACACAATCGTCACCCCACGCTCGGCCTGCCCGAGCTGCGGCCACCAAATCACAGCACTAGAAAATATCCCCATCGTAAGTTACGTCATGCTAGGTGGCAAGTGTAAAGGTTGCAAAACAAAAATAAGTATGCGCTACCCTTTGCTAGAAGCCTTAACTGGCACACTTATTGGACTAGTGGCATACAAATTTGGCTACACTTATTCCGCATTATTTGCGTTTATTTACGTGCTGGCGTTAATTACACTCACCTTTATTGATTTCGACACACAACTATTGCCAGATGACATTACGTTGCCTTTGTTGTGGCTTGGCTTATTGTTCAATTTAAGCAATGGATTCACTGATTTAAAATCAGCTGTCATTGGTGCAATGTTAGGCTATTTAATTTTATGGTCGGTCTATTGGTTGTTTAAACTTGTCACTGGGAAAGAAGGTATGGGTTATGGCGATTTTAAATTACTGGGCGCAATTGGCGCATGGTTTGGTTGGCAAATGTTACCTGCGGTGATTTTACTTAGTTCTGTGGTCGGTGCGGTGATTGGCATTGGCATGATTGTATTCCGCGGCAAAACGGGTGGCACGGCGATTCCTTTTGGGCCATTTTTGGCACTGGGCGGCATCGCAGCACTGTTTTTTGGGCAACAATTAGCCAGTTTTTATTTGGGCTAATGTACGTCGTCGCGCGCCTATGTTTGTAATTGCACTTACAGGAGGAATCGGTAGCGGAAAATCAACCGCTGCTAATATTTTTTCGAGCCTAGGCGTTCCCATCACGGATGTGGACGAAATTTCACACCAGCTTACCACAGCAAATCAGCCCATCATAAAAGATATTGAAACTAATTTTGGCAAAAACTATATCACCCCAGAGGGTACATTAAACCGTGCTGCCATGCGCGATTTGGTGTTTAACGACGCCGTCGCGCGCGCCAAATTAAACGCAATATTGCACCCCGCAATTTATGATGAAGCACTTTTACAATTACAAAGAAACCAAATGCATTTGAGCAAAAGCGTACCTTATCAAATTTTGGCGATTCCATTGCTGTTTGAAAGCCCGCGCTATGCCCCACATGTAAACAGCATTTTGCTGATTGATTGTGATGAAAAAACCCAAATCGAACGCGTAAAACAGCGTAGCCAACTCACAGAATCAGAAATTAAAAAAATTATCCGCACGCAAACACCGCGTAAAAAACAATTATTGCTGGCGCATGATGTGATAAAAAACAATGGGAATGTTGAAAAATTGCGAGAAAAAATCTTAGAAATTCACCAAAAATACATTAATACTTGCATACTTAGCTAAATACTCTGATAATTCACATCAATTTATTATTATAAGTTGGCATTCGTATTGCCCATGTCTAGTTACGAGTTTCCATTCAACGAGCGCATTCGCACCTATTTGCGACTTGAAGATTTATTTAGCAAAATTTTGCTAAATATAGCATCTGGCGAGCAACACCAGCATCACTCCGCACTCATTACTTTACTGCAATTATTAGATATCGTAGACCGCTCTGACTTAAAGATGGACTTAGTTGCAGAGCTTGACCGGCAACGACTTGCCATGCAAAATCTGCGTGGCAATCCAGATATTGCCGAAAAAGCCTTAGATAGAATACTCAAAGAAGTCGGTGCTTGTTCTGCGGCACTGCGTGCAGATGGCGCAAAATTTGGTCAGCACTTACGTGAAAACGAATGGCTAATGAGCATCAAGCAGCGCACAGGCATTCTAGGCGGTGTGTGTCAATTTGATTTACCTTCATACCACCACTGGTTAGGTCTAGATTCAAGCCGCCGTAAAAGTGATTTTGATAACTGGCTTGAGCGCCTCATGCCGATGCATGAGGCAGTTAAAACTATACTGCAAATTTTGCGTGGTAGTGATACGCCAAGAAAATTAACCGCGCACAATGGCTTTTATCAGCAAATGTTAGGTGGCGCAAAACCCGCACAGATGCTCATCATTAAGGTTGAAGATAAATCCCCATGTTTTCCTGATGTAAGTGCTAACAAATACGCCATTAATGTGCGATTTTCAGCTTTAGATTTTGTACAAAAACCCAAACAATGCGACCACGACTTGGAATTTAGCATGGTTTTATGTAACCTTTAATTGTTGTCTGCTATAAAATGTCTGATGTAAACCATGTCTAATATAAACCAGCCCAAACCAAAACGCGTTAGTTGCCCCAACTGCAAAGCATTGTCAGAATACAACACCAGCAACCCATATCGACCTTTTTGTTCTGAGCGCTGCAAACTGATTGATTTAGGCGACTGGGCGAACGAAAACTATAAAATTCCAGTCAATCCTACATTGGATGAACTTGATGAGTTTGACCAGACTGATGATAATCGGTCTAGTTGAATTCCTGGGTTGAATTCCTGGGTTGAATTCTTAGGTTGAATTCTTAGGTTGAATTTTTGGCATGATTGCCTGTCCCAGCCAAACAAGCTTTATTTTAAACATTCCGACGAGACAAAAATTAAATGTTGACCACTTTGAAATCACTTACTTTAAAACTACTTAGTTTAGTATGTCTTTTAGCAGCAACTAGCGCGCAGGCAGCCGTTAGCATTTCAGATGCTTGGGTGCGTGAAAATGCGCCAGGCCAAGTGGTAGGTGCAGCCTACATGACGCTTAAAAGCCCACAAGACAGCACTTTGGTATTTGTAGAGTCGCCTGTAGCAGGTTCAGTTGAAATTCACAGCATGTCAATGAATAATAACGTGATGAAAATGCGTAAGCTAGAAGAATTACCACTCAAAGCGGGCAAGGCAGAAAAGCTTGCGCCAGGCGGCTTTCACTTAATGTTGTTTGATTTAAAAAAACCATTAAAAGATGGTGAAAAAGTAGACTTCAAACTCTGCTTTAAAGATAAAGCAGGCAATATCACGCACCAGCAAGTATCACTGCCGATTAAATCGGCCGACTAGTAAATTAAGAGGCAAGTAAAATAATCGTCAAAGCCGCACACCGCGCTGAAAAGCGATGCCGCGTGCGCCGTATGTTAATGCGACAGGCAAATCTGTGAGTACCATTCCGCCCAATGCATACACGGGCAAAGTAATATCGACTATCATCTCAGCAAATTTTTGCCAACCTAATGGCTCTGCTTCTGGATGACTTTGGGTCGACTTAACGGGTGAAAGCAATAAAAAATCTAATACTAAATCTTCTGCATGCGCTAATTCTTTAGCATTGTGGCAAGATGCTGCCACCATTAAACCTGCTGGTTTTGTTTTTAACATTAATAAAGACTGACTTGGTAAATGCACACCATCTGCACCCAAATCTCTCGCTAAAGCGATATCTTCGCTGATGAATACATTAGCGCCATAAGGTTTTGCCAGCTGAATCATTTTTTCAGCGAAATCAATAAAAAGCGTTTTGCTCAGATGCTTTTCACGCACCTGTATCATCCTCAATCCAGCATCTAATTGGTTTTTAAGGACTTCAAAATAAGCCTGCTCACCCATTTCTTCCAAATTGCTAATTCCATATACAGGTGGCAATGCTAAGGCCTTCATAATAGGCACATTAGCTGGCAATATAGGTGATACAGTAATATTTTGCGCACTTTGCCAGCTTAATTGTTGACCTTCTTTTGGTGAGACTTCGCCCGCCCAAGCATTCACAAAATAAAAATGCAACTTTACTGTCTTTGCAGGCGCATCATCGGTCGCAGGATAATCAAACGTTCGTATTATCCATGGTTGCGTGGCAGTTGGTTTAATGCCCAGCTCTTCACTGAGTTCACGCGAAAGTGCTTGTTCAGGACTTTCATCAGCCTCAATTTTTCCACCAGGAAACTCCCACCAACCTGCCCAGCCTTTGCCTTGCGGACGACTCGCTAACAAGAACTCACGCTGTTCACCATCTCTCTTGCGCTGTAAAATGGCAACGGCAACATGCGTGACTTTATTCACTTGGCTCAATCTTTCCCTGCATGAGCTTTCCTGCAAGACCTAATTTTCCTGAGTAATCAGTTGCAAATTGATATGCAACACGCCCGCTACGCATGCCGCGTGTGTGGGAAAAGCTAAGCGCTGCTTGCCTTGCAGCCTCATCCCATGGCAATTGAAATGATTTAAGCCAGTTTTCTGCAATCGCCAAATACTCATCTTGGTCGAACGCATAAAATGAAAGCCACAGTCCGAATCGTTCTGCTAAGGCTACCTTTTCATCTAATGTTTCGTTAGGACGAATTTCCCCATCACTATGTTTGAAAGCCAGATTATCTGCCATAAATTCCGGCATTAAATTTTTACGGTTAGATGTTGCATATACCAACACGTTATCTGAAGTATTGGTTAGAGATCCATCTAGCACCACTTTAAGCGCCTTGTAACCTACATCATCTACTTCAAACGTTAAATCATCACAAAAAATAATAAATTTTTCAGGGCGATTTCGCACCAAATCCACAATCTGATTAAGATAAATTAAATCGTGCTTTTCTACTTCAATTAAACGCAAGTTTTGTTCCGAAAATGCATTAAGCAAAGCTTTAACTAGACTTGATTTACCCGTGCCGCGCGCACCTGTCAGTAACACATTATTGGCTGGCAAACCTTTTATAAACTGGCGCGTGTTACGCACAATTTCAGTTTTCTGCGCTTCAACAAAACGGATGTTTTCCAACGAAATTTGGTGCGGATGTTTTACCACTTGCAAACTACCACGCCCATTGTGCATCTGCCAACGCCACGCGGTAGCTTGCCAATCAGGCGCTAGCGAGTTGTTTGGTAGCATGTTTTCCAACCGAGAGATTAGACTTTCGGCGCGTGCAATCAAGTCATCTAAATTTTTAGTCATTATTTATGATAAAAGCCGTCAAAAAACTTAAAGCTTGCGACCATCAAAATTTCTCACTTTAAGCACAGATAAATCTACGTCATCCAAACAACGGGTATTAATAGCAGCCATCTCCTCGCCAGTGGGACTGAGCCCCTCACCAAATGGTGCACAGCCACACTTTGGGCAAAAATGATGTTTAATTTTATGTTTGTTAAAAGTGTAAGTTGCGTAATTTGCTACTGGTGTAAGCAAACGAAAATTAGCAATCGGCACGAACCAGAGTAAATAGCCACGCTTACTACAAATAGAACAATTGCATTGAATCACTTGCTCCAAGTCACCTTCTGCTTCGAAAGCGATTTGCCCACAATGACAACTGCCTTTATAGATCATTTTAATCTCCCGTTAACTTCAGTGCTTTTTAACTACGATGCTCTTAGCTTCGATAGTCTGCATTAATTTTCACGTAATCGTAGCTAAAATCGCATGTCCAAATCGTGACATCTGATTTACCGCGATTTAATACCACGCGCACTAAAATGTCCGATTCTTTCATAATCGCCGAACCTTGCTCTTCAAGGTAACTTGCGGCACGTCCGCCTTTCTCTGCAACCAATATATCACCTAAATAAAGTTCCATTTTATTGACATCTAAATCATCAATACCAGCATAACCAATCGCTGCCAATATGCGCCCAAGATTCGGGTCGGAGGCAAAAAACGCAGTTTTAATCAGTGGGGAATGCGCAATCGCATAGGCCACTTTGCGACACTCGGCTTCATCTTTTCCGCCTTCAACGGTCACCGTCATAAACTTGGTTGCGCCTTCACCATCACGCACGATTGCTTGCGCCAACTCAATTGCCACATCTGTCAGTGCATCACGCAGAACAATAAAATCAGCACTTGTTTCACTGACTTCAGCATTTCCAGCAAGGTTAGTTGCCATCAAAATCAAACTGTCATTGGTCGAAGTGTCGCCGTCCACAGTGATGCAGTTGAACGACTTATTCACCGCATATTGTATGATGTTTTCAAGCGCAGATTGGCTCACAGCAGCATCAGTCGCTACATAGCCCAGCATGGTCGCCATGTTGGGGTGTATCATGCCACTGCCTTTGCTGATGCCAGTAATCGTTACCTGCTTGCCATTTAACTGAATCTGGCGTGAAGTACCTTTTGCAACAATATCTGTGGTCATAATCGCTTCAGCGGCATTCAACCAATTATCTTCCTTTAAATTTTCAATGGCGGCTGGCAAACCAGCAATCACTTTATCGACAGGTAGCGGCTCTAAAATCACACCAGTAGAAAATGGCAATATTTGACTTGCTTGCAAGCCAAGCAAATTTCCTAAGGCCTCGCAGCTTTGTTTAGCACGATTTAAACCATCTTCACCTGTGCCTGCATTGGCGCAACCTGTATTCACTAATAGCGCACGAATGCCCGCCTGCTTAATATCGTCCTGGGTGAGAAACGCTTTGCACAAAATAACGGGTGCGGCACAAAAACGATTCTTCGTAAATACGCCTGCAACGCGGCTATGCTCTGCCAAGGTCATGATCAACACATCTTTACGATTGGGTTTACGCACATGGGCTTGTGCAAAGCCTAATTGAATGCCTCTGACAGGCAATAGGGACGAGGCTTGTGGCGCGGTTAACTTTACTGGCATCGCTTACTTTCGTTATGAGTTTATGCTATTTTAACGCAAGTTTTTCAGTTTATAGATTACAATTCTAGCTTAAGCTTGGAAAATGAGCATGGAAGAAAAACAAAAGTACATTCACATCGAAAAAATAAAGCTGCTATATCAGCACAGTCTAACGCCTATTTTGTTAAGTGCTGTGGCAAGCTTTTTTCTAGTTGCGGCCCTATGGTCTAGCGCGAATAAAAATCATCTGCTTATTTGGTTAAGTATTACGCTGATATTTGCTTGCTTCCGTGTTGTGCTGATGTTCAAATATAAGCGCGCAAAACCGCAAGGGGATGCGATATTGAATTGGGAAGCGCCTTATGCCATTAGCTTACTGATTGTATTTTTATGTTGGAGCTTAGGTCTGATTTGGATTATGCCCACCAACAACTTAAGTGCTGTGTTTATTTTAAACACATTTTCTATTGGCTTGGCTGGTGCTGCAATTTCTTGGTATAGCCCTTTGCGTTACTTGCAAATGGCCTCTATTTCATTAGCGCTCATCCCCATGATTATCATGTTACTCACACTAGGCCCTGAAGAGGCTTTTTGGGTGGGTATTGCCGCATGCTGCATGTATGTTTCTTGCATGATTACAAGCGTATTATTACAAAAAACATTTAATGGTAATTTAGAGTTAGCTTACGATTTAGAGGTAGCTAAAAAACATGCTGAAAACATGGCGGGTACCGATGCTTTAACGGGACTCAATAACCGCCGTGCTTTTTTTGATAAAGCTGCCTCACTCTTCGCATATTGTAAACGTAATCAACAACCTATTAGTGCACTCATGTTAGATGTGGACCACTTTAAAAAAATCAATGATAGCTATGGACATGCCGCAGGTGACGTTGCGCTACGCAACTTAGCGCGCTTACTTGACGACAATTTACGCCATTCTGATTTATCTTGCCGCTTTGGTGGTGAGGAATTTGCTGTGCTACTCCCCAACACAACCGCCGCTGAAGCGATTGAAATGGCGAATATGTTAAGAAAGATGATGATGACCACCATCATCGCGCTTGCAGATGAAAATGCGTTATCGCTGACTGCCAGCTTTGGTATTTCAGACGACGGCAAAACGGTTGAAGACCTGTTAAATCACGCAGACAAAGCTATGTATCTTGCCAAAAACAATGGTCGAAACCATGTGATGGCTTACGAAGCAGCACTGATACTTTAAAACTAACGCGCTTTTAAACTTAAGCTATACGCTTAACTCTTAGTTTCTGCGCCAAGTCGTGCCTTGCGGTGTATCCTCTAAAATAATGCCACTATCAGCAAGCTTTTTACGAATGCGGTCAGCTTCAGCAAAGTTTTTGGCTTTTTTGGCGTCGATTCGTTTTTCAATCAGTAAATTAATATGTGAGTCTGACCCCAATGAAGTAAGTGGCTCTAAAATAGCATTTAAGCGCCCTTCGATTGGAGTTCGTTTCATATACTCATCTGGGTCGCTTTGGAGTAAGCCCAAAATTCCTGCAAGAGATTTCAGCAAGTTTGCACTATAACTAGAATCCAAGGCCCCTTGTTCTTCCTTGCTTAAAGCTGTCTTAGATGTCTCTGCACTCTTACTATTATTTATCTCAGACGCTAGTTTAAATAAAACAGCAATCGCCTCTGGCGTATTAAAATCATCATCCATGGCGATTTTAAAAGCTGCCGCATGAGAGTCTTCATTCCATCTGATGGTCGGGTTTTTATCCATCAATTGAGTACCACGTAAGGCAGTATATAAGCGCGTTAGCGAAGCTTTAGCATCATCCAGATGCTGGTCGCTATAATTCAGCGGACTGCGATAATGTGCGCGCAGAATGAAAAAACGCACCACTTCAGCATCATACTTTTTCAGCACTTCTCGAATGGTAAAAAAATTACCGAGCGATTTGGACATCTTCTCATTATCCACGCGCACAAAGCCGTTGTGCATCCAATAATTCGCCATTTGGCAACTATGCGCGGCCTCACTTTGGGCGATTTCATTCTCGTGATGCGGGAACTGTAAATCTTGCCCACCACCGTGAATGTCAAAATGTTCACCTAGATGCTTTTCACTCATGACCGAGCATTCAATATGCCAACCAGGTCGACCCTTACCCCAAGGTGAATCCCAGCTTGGTTCGTTGGGTTTAACGGATTTCCACAGCACAAAATCCATAGCATCTTTTTTGTGTATATCGACCTCCACCCGCTCGCCCGCTCGTAAATCATCTAAGCTTTTACCAGAAAGTTTGCCGTAATCTGCAAAACTACGCACGCTGTAAAATACGTCGCCATGCTTGTTTTCACCGCCTGCTTGATAAGCATGGCCTTTTTCGATTAGCTTAGCTATCATGCTAACCATGCCATCAATATGCTGGGTGGCACGTGGTTCAATATCAGGGCGGATAATGCCTAACTTGGCAGAGTCTTCATCCATCGCATCAATAAAACGCTGCGTCAGCACATCGATAGTTTCACCATTTTCGTTGGCGCGCTTGATGATTTTGTCGTCAATATCGGTGATATTACGCACGTAAGTAACGTCATAGCCACTGGCGCGAAACCAACGTGAAACCATGTCGAACACAACCATCACGCGCGCATGACCTAAGTGACAATAATCGTATACCGTCATACCGCACACATACATGCGGACTTTGTTGGCTTCTATCGGGGTAAAAGTTTGCTTATCGCGACTTAAAGAGTTGTAAATTTTTAACATTTGCGCATTATAACGACGTTAAACTGAACAAAATAGATAAAAACAGAAATTTAGTGCTTAAATACCCATCGGACTATTGGATATTAGCTAGGCAATTGATAGAATTAGGCTTTTACTAACCGCATCGAGTATAAGACAATGATTATTCGCAATGTTTTGCTATTAAAGGCTCTCGCCCCACTGGTTTTGGTTTTATCATTTAGTGCGTCTGCCTCGGCAGATGAACTAAAAGATATTTCACAAATGGCCGAAAATGGTCAACAAGCTGCCGCGCTTGACCGCATCAATACTTACCTTGCAGCTAACCCGCGTGACGCGCAAGCCATGTTTATGAAAGGCATTATCCTTGCCGAAAGCGGCAAACGCGACGAAGCAATTAAAAGCTTTACTGAACTCACCGAAAAATACCCTAACTTGCCAGAGCCGTATAATAATTTAGCTGTGCTTCACGCTGAAGCTGGTCAATACGACAAAGCCAAAAAAGCACTAGAAACAGCCATTAAAACACACCCAAGTTACGCAACTGCGCACGAAAACCTAGGTGACATTTATGCGCGCATGGCTTCTGAAGCTTATGACAAAGCACTGCAACTTGACGGCGGCAATGCGCGTGCGCAAAGCAAACTAGCGATGATTAGAGATTTATTTAGCACTGGCGGTAAAAATACGGTTGTTGCCAAAGCAAGCGACAACAAAACAACGGCTGCACCTAGCAAAACAAGCGAGCCCACCTCTGGCAAATCCAACAAAACTGGCACGATGCCCATTCGCCCAGCAGATAAAAAAGTTGAGCCGCCTAAACCCGCCGATTCTGCAATTGACGAAGAGCAAAATATTAGCGATGCAGTTAACAATTGGGTCAAAGCATGGACTAGCCAAGACTTAGATAAATATTTTGCCAGTTATGCTGAGAGCTTTATACCTGCCAAAGGTGAAAGCCGTAAAGCTTGGGAAAAAACTCGCCGCGAGCGCATTAGCAGACCATCAAGTATTAATGTTGAACTTGCAAACCAAAACACGACGATGGATGGTACGGAAAATGCAAAAGTGACCTTTAAGCAAACTTATCGTGCTGACGGTAAACCAATCCGCACCGATAAAACGTTATTACTTAAAAAGACCAATGGCAATTGGTTAATTGAACAAGAAATTGCATCTAATTAGTTTTGGCAATATGTGTAGTTAATTTCTTGAAATGTAGCTCAATATAGAAGTGTGGTTAATGCAAAATATTTTTAAATGTCTGCTTGTGCTGGGGTGCGTTGTTCTACCCTGGAATGCAACTGCCGTTAACCACGGCAGTTTGACAGATCAACTGCTAGGCCAAAAACTTGGGCGAAATCTTGTTGAAAGTCTGCTGGTAAAAAGCCTTCTTGAAATCACTGAAGGTAAAACCAAAGAAGCTTTTAACACCATTAATGAACTCATTAAAGCGGCGCCTAATTTTAAGCTAGCATATCTTATTCGCGGCGACTTACTTAGTGCTCAAGGCCGCCCGCTAGCAAACTTTGGCGACCCTGAGACATTACTAGCATTAAATAAAAGTGGTGATGAAATAAATGGCTTAAGAGATGAAGCACGGACTCGGGTGGAGTATTACTTATCTGACAAAAACACCGCACTCCAGCCTAACTTATTGGTGAAAATGAGTGAAGAACAAGAACATCTAATTGTTGTAGACACCACTAAATCACGCCTTTTTCTGTATAAAAAAACTGATGCTGGCTTGCAGTACGTTACCGATTATTACGTCACAATTGGGAAAAATGGCGTTGGCAAACAAATTCAAGGCGATAAACGCACACCCTTAGGTGTTTATTTCGCTGGGCAAAAACTGACTCAACCTCTTGCAGACATGTATGGCGATGGTGCCTACCCTTTAAATTATCCAAATGAATTAGATCAACACCAAAATAAAAATGGCTCAGGTATTTGGTTGCATGGTACGTCTACAGACACGTACAGCCGTCCACCACGCGCCAGCGACGGTTGTGTGGTATTAAGCAACCCTGATTTAAAAGCCTTAGCGCCCATTTTACAAGCGGGCAAAACCCCTGTCATTATTGCTGACAACATAGAATGGCAAGATAACAATAAATCTGCCGCCGAACTTGAATCCCAAGAATCTGAAAAACAGGCATTGCAAAAAGCCATAGAGGATTGGCGCAAAGATTGGGTTTCTCAAAATACTGATGCGTACTTAAGTCATTACTCTAAAAAGTTTTTTTATAATGACGGTGGCTTGCAGCAATGGGCAAACTACAAACGCGGCATTCAAGCGGCAAAACCAAAAGTTGCTATCCAGATTGAAGATGTCAGCATGTTCGGTTACCCTGGAGCAGAGCAACCCATGATAGTCGTTAATTTTGTACAGGATTTTAGCAGCCCTACTTTAAAAAATAAAATGCTTAAGCGCCAATACTGGGTGAATGAAAATGATCAATGGAAAATAATTTATGAAGGCGCAAGTTAACCAAAGGCAAGTTACCCCAGAAAGTATTATGCATTTATTTAAGTCAGTTTTATTTACTTTAGCAATCATCTGTACATCACCGCTATACGCAGCTCCTAGTGTGGAATTCGAAACATCTCAGGGAAGTTTTGTAGTTGAACTTTATCCTGAAAAAGCCCCTAAAACTGTCGCTAATTTCTTACAATATGTAAAAGATGGTTTTTATGAAAACACCATTTTCCATCGCGTAATTAGCCGCTTTATGATTCAAGGTGGTGGCTTTGAGCGTGATTTATCCGAAAAAAACACGCGGACCCCAATTGTCAATGAGTCTAACAACGGATTATTAAATGAAGTTGGCACAATAGCAATGGCACGCACAGCCGACCCTGACTCTGCAACTGCGCAATTTTTTGTGAACTTAGCAGACAATCAGTTTTTAAATTTTGCAAGTGCAAATCCTGAAGAAATCGGTTATTGTGTATTTGGCAAAGTAACCAGCGGGCTGGATGTTGTGCAAAAAATTGGTGTTACGCCTACCACTAGTGTAGGTAGAAATTCTGATGTACCCATTAAGCCAATCACGATTAAAAGCGTAAAATTGCTACCTGAAGTGGTAAAAGACACTCCGAAAGAAGTTACAAAAGATGCTGCTAAGGAAGTTACAAAAGAAGTTCCGAAAGAAGTAACTAAGTAATTATCTAGCAAATTGTTATTACGCTCGTTATATTTTAACTAATTATTAAGGACTCCCTGTGGTTAAACTCACTACCAATTTTGGCGATATAATACTTGAACTTAATGCTGAAAAAGCGCCAATTACCGTCGCTAATTTTCTGCAATATGTTGAAAGTGGCTTTTATGATGACATGATTTTTCATCGCATCATCGATGGTTTCATGATTCAAGGCGGCGGTTTTGATATCAACATGAAGCAAAAAACGACTAAAGACGAAATTAAAAATGAGGCTGATAACGGCTTAGCTAATGATAAGTACACCATTGCAATGGCTCGCACTTCTATTCCAGATTCTGCTAGCAGCCAATTTTTTATTAATGGTGCAGATAATGACTTTCTAAATCACACTGCCCCAACTAGTAACGGCTGGGGCTATTGCGTATTTGGTAAAGTAATAGAAGGCATGGACGTCGTTGATAAAATTCTAAAAGTAAAAACCACAAGTAACGCAGGTCATAGAGATGTGCCGGCTGATCCAGTTATGATAGAAAAAGCTAGCGTCATTTAAAAAACATTCCATTTTCACATGGATCATTGCCTTTTTATTTCAGATTTGCATCTTTGTGACTCACGCCCACACATTACCAAATCTTTCATCGATTTTTTAAAAACTTCTGCAAAAAACGCCCAAGCACTTTATATCTTGGGCGATTTATTTGAATACTGGGCAGGTGATGATGCCATTGAAATTGGCGTGCAAAAGCCTGTGATTGACGCCCTAAAAAAACTTACACTGAGTAAAAATGTTTTTCTAATGCATGGGAATCGTGATTTTCTGATTGGGAAAGTTTTTGCTGAAGCTACTGGTGTAAAACTTTTGCATGACCCAACTTTGGTAAGTCTTTATGGAAAGTCTGTATTATTAAGCCATGGTGACCAACTTTGTACTGATGACGTTAACTACCAAAAATTTCGGGGTGAAGTACGTAGCGCAAATTGGCAACATAACTTTTTGAACCAACCGCTGGGAAACCGTATCGCCTATATTGAGCTACTACGAAGCAAGAGCGAACAAGAAAAATCAACTAAATCCATGCAAATTATGGATGTAAATCCAACAGCAGTAGACCAACTACTACATCAATTCAAAGCCCCGCAATTATTTATTCACGGCCATACACATCGGCCAAAATTACATTTACATAAAGTAGATGGAAAGGTTTGCGAACGCTGGGTATTAGGTGATTGGTACGAGCAGGGTAGCTGCTTAAAATTAGACGCTGATGGATGCCATGCTCAAATGCTCTAAAGCATATTAATCACGCCAAACTCAATATATCCTGGAATTTTAGCCTCATTGACTTCATCAATCTGTTCAGGCTCTAAAAACATTTCGGCATAACGCAAATAAACTTTTTCGCGTATAAATAAATTAAACACATCTGGGTCAATATGGTTATCCAAAGCCATTCTACCCAAAATAGTCAAACTTTCAGACAAGGTCTTTGCCTTTTTATATGGCCTATCTTTTGCGGTAAGTGCCTCAAATATATCTGCAACACCCATTATTCGTGCTGGGATAGACATTTGGTCGCGCGTTAAACCTTTGGGGTAACCCTTGCCATCCATGCGCTCATGATGCCCACCCGCATATTCAGGCACACGACTTAAATCTTTTGGGTATGGAAGCGATTCCAGCATATTAATCGTCACATTAATATGATTATTAATAATAGCGCGCTCTTCTTTTGTTAAGGTGCCACGAATAATCGTTAAGTTATATACTTCATTATCAGTTAAAAACTTATCTGGCTTACCTTTATCATTTGTAAACTCATATTTTGCAATTTTCTTAACACGCTGCTGGTCTTCTAAACTCATGGATTCGCTACCAATATTGATATGGCGAATAAATGCTCTATCCTCATCTAATTGTTTATTAATTACACTCAGGTCCTCTTGTACGGCCTTCATGTTTGCGGTGTTATTCGGGCTAGAAGACTCGAGCAACATATGCAAATAAGCAATTTTACGTTGTGCCTTTAAAAGTTCGAAGCGCTGATCAATCAATTGGATGCGGTCAAAAATCGTTTCTAACTTAGTGGCTTTATCCATTACAGATTCAGGCGTAATCACTTTACCGCAATCATGAAGCCAAGCCGCAATTTTAAGTTCGTAGAATTCTTTTTCCGTTAAACTAAAATCTCTAAACGGGCCTTTATTAGCCTTAATTGCTGCTTCTGCCAACATAATAGTAAGCTCAGGTACACGCTGACAGTGACCTCCAGTATATGGAGACTTTTCATCAATAGCGTCTGCAATGATCTTAATAAAAGACTCAAATAAATTCTTAAGTCCATCGATTAAATTATGATTGGTAAGCGCTACCGCTGCCTGTGAAGCAAGCGACTCTACAAGCCGCTGATGCGCCTGTGTGAAAGCGACAATCTCTTTCGTTTTAGGATCAATGGCGTTAATCAGTTGCAACACACCAATAATTTCATTTTCATGATTTTTCATTGGTACAGTTAAAAATGATTGCGAACGATACCCTGTTTTTTCATCAAATTTTCTTGTGCCAGAAAAATCAAAACCTTCTGCCAAATAAGCATCTGAGATATTTACTGTCTTTGCGTTGATTACGCTGTAGGCCGCCACCATATTGACATTGGGTTTATCTTTTTCTATATAAAGAGGTAATGGAGAAAAAGGGATGGGCTTGCCTGTCGTTCCACCCATCGCAATCCCCAAACTTTGGGTACGCATAATCTCAAATTTTAACTTGCCATCCTCGGTTACGGTATAGAGTGTACCGCCATCGGCATTAGTGAGCTCTTTTGCACCTAATAATATTACCTCTAGCAACCGGCTATTATCATGTTCAGAAGAAAGCGCAACGCCAATTGCATTGAGGCGCTCTAACTGATTTAGCATATCTGTATGTAGCATTAAGCTAGTCTACGAAAAATCAGTTTTCAGACAATCAATCAAAGAAAAACTTAAGTTTCATGCCTGAAACCTCAATAATATCTTGTTCACTAAGCGCGTAAGCTTGTGCGCCTATCGATTGCCCATTCACAATGGGCTGATTTGTACCTGAAACATGTGTTATAAAGTAACCATGCGGACGCTTGGTAATAACGGCAACCTGCTCACCTGACTTTCCTAAAGTTGTCATCGCTTTATTTAATGACAATTTATTTCCAGCATCAGTGCCGCCCAACACTTCTAAAAAACCAGACTTTTGTACCTCTGTTAACGATGCTACTGAGACCTGTGCTTCTGCCGCTTGCGTTATATTCTCTTTGACAATTTCTGTTAAATTTTTCACTTCACCCAATTTTTCCGCAACTATTGGCTGCGCTTCGACCGGAGCAACCGCTAATTTTGTAGGGCGAACCACAACTGTGTTTTCAAAACCGTGACTAGGCGGTGTTTTCTGTTGAGTTTTATTCTCGTAAGTAAGCTGATACTTTCCAAACGTAATGACATCGCCATGTATGAGCACGTGTTTTTTTACTGATTTACTATTAACCAAAGTACCGTTGGTGCTATTAAGATCTTCTAAAAAAGAGTCATTGCCAATTGTAACGATAACTGCATGCTCACCACTCACCGCCAAATTATCAATATGAATGTCGTTAGACGGGCGACGGCCAATTGTCATGCGCTCCTTATCGAGCGCGTACTCGCCAAGCGAGTTACCTTCTAAAGAAAAATGTAACTTTGCCATAATCGCCCTTGTCATCATGCTTAATTTATCGTTTTTTAGTGCTAAGCTACGCTAGTAGTTTACCATTCGAGCGTTTCCTAGCCGCCAAATAAATTTTTGGCCCAACCTTTTTCTGCCGCAAAAGATTTTACTATTATCGCAATCACCACAGAAACATTGTCACTACCGCCATTTTCATTCGCTGCTTGAACTAATTTTTTTGCAGCTAGCGTAATATTATCATTAGCTTCTAGCAAAATTCTTGTTATTTCTGCATCTTCCACTAAATCAGAAAGCCCATCCGAACACATTAGATAGATATCACCCACTTCAACATCAAACTCTTGCAGCTCTAGGTCGACATCCGGGTCTATGCCTAAAGCACGTGTTACTAAGTTTTTATGACTCGCAACTTTTGCCTGTTCTTGTGTGATTAAGCCTGCATTAATTTGCTCTTGTATCAGCGAATGATCTTCGGTAAGTTGTGTGAGCACTTGATCTCGTAAACAATACATACGCGAATCGCCAATATGCCCAACCGTCAATTTATTATTCGCGAATATACCCGCAACTAATGTTGTCCCCATACCTGCACAATGGGCCTGATTTTTAGATATATGATAAATTGCCGCATTGGTTTTTTTTACCACATCTATCAATAAATGAGATTCAGGCATTAAGTTTGACGTTAGCTTGTTTAACTCCACTTTACTTTGCATAGCTTCAGTAATTTCAGCAGCAATCATCAATACGGCAATTTCACTTGCTACTTCACCTGCCTTGTAGCCGCCCATGCCATCCGCCAACAACAATAACCCTATTGTTAAATCGCTTGCAACAGCATCCTCGTTGTGGTCTCTGTACATACCCACATCGGTTAACCGCACTACTTTTATGGCATTAGATACATTCAAATTTAGTTGCCCAATTACACATAAAAATTAGACACAACTTGTTTGTTTGGAAAGCATTTCACTTTCTAAATTCCTGCGGTCTCGCACTTGCGGCCACTTTATCCAGCACACCATTGATATACTTGTGCCCATCTACGCCACCATAAAGCTTAGCTAATTCCACACCTTCATTAATCGCAACCCGATACGGAATACTCATATCAAACATAAGCTCGAATGATGAAATACGCAAAATTGCATGCTCCACAGGACTTAACTCTTCTAATTTTCTATCAATAAATATTGAAATTTGGTTATCTAATTCTGTAATTTTTTCGGAGACGCCCGCTAACAAATTTTTGAAATAAGCTTCATCTGCCTTGATATATTCTGGGTCTTCCTGTGCATCTAAAATAATTTGTTTCAATTCGCCTGTATTCAACATACCGCGATACACTGCTTTTAACACGAGCTCGCGTGATTTACGACGATTCTGGCTTACTTTTGGCTTTTTGCCTGTTTTAACTTCAGCATTTACAGCGCGTTCAGAATTGCTCACGGAGTTACTCATAGCGCGCGCACCAAATTCGCCATTTCTATCGCCACCTGCGCGGCTTCTGTGCCTTTAATTAACATACGCTCAAGCGCTTGTTCATCATCTTCAGTCGTTAATACTGCATTTGCCACTGGTACGCCTGTATTGAGTTGGACCTCTGAAATGCCGCGAGCAGACTCATTCGCCACCACTTCAAAATGATAAGTTTCGCCGCGAATAATTGCACCTAACGCGATTAAAGCATCATACTTTTCGCTCAATGCCATATGTTGCAAAATAAGGGGGGTTTCAAGCGCACCTGGCACCGTCGCAATGCGGATATGCTCTTTTTTGACGCCAAGCCTTAATAGTTCTGCATAACAAGCAGATAACAAGCCATCGCAAACATCGGGATTAAAGCGTGATTGTACGATACCAATTTTTTTACCTGTACCGTCTAGATTAATATTAATTTTATTCAATGGGTTCTCTTCTAATTCTTATTAAGTGCTAAAAGTAGCTATTTTACCTCATTCAAGGTCAGAATCAGTCCAAGTATTATTAAGTGCACACAAACCTTGTACTTAAGAAAATAGAGTCTAAGAAAATAAAGCCCAAGCTTTTTGCACAGTGCTCCATACGCCGTATGTAATAGGTATTAGCACTGCGGCCCAAGCGAGCTTAACTATAATCGAGCTTGATTCTACTTGTGAGCTGGCGCTGGATACATTTTGTATAGATTTCTCATGGCCAACTTTTTGCACCTCGGCTAATTCTGCTTCGGTCATAAAGTACTTATCAGCCACAGGTTTAACTAGCATATTCGCAACAAAACCCACGACCATTAAGCCCGCTAAAACAAGAAAAATCGGTGCATATACCTCATTAAACGGAATGCCCTTTTCGATGCGTGTGTCATGCATATAATTGACAACCACTGGGCCTAAAATACCAGCGGTAGACCATGCGGTGAGCAGTCTGCCATGAATGGCGCCCACAAACTGTGTACCAAACATATCGGCCAAATATGCAGGAATGGTCGCAAAACCTCCGCCATACATAGAAGCAATCACGCAAAAAGCGGCCACAAATAAGGCCAAAGACTTAAGCCCTGCGAAATAGGTAGCAGCACAATACATGAGCGCACCCAAAATAAAGAAAATATAGTAAGTGCGTTTACGGCCTAATTTATCTGATGAGGTTGCCCATGCGAAGCGTCCAAAAATATTGAATAAAGAGATAATGCCCACAAAGCCAGCCCCAACTGCTGCTGCCGCAGCCGTTAGTGCTTCATCTTTTTTAATGTCGGCAAAACCAATACCGGTATGGCCAATGAGCGCACCACCAAATGTTTCTTGCAGCATCGGGGCAGCCGCACCAATAATACCAATGCCTGCCGAAACGTTCATGCACAACACCAACCACAGCAACCAAAACTGCGGCGTTTTATGGGCGTTTTTTAAATGCACATGTCGCGTAGCTATCATGGTATTTTTAGAGGTTGCTGGTGGCGTCCAATTGGCTGGCTTCCAGCTAACAGGCGGCACACGATAACCCAATGCACCGCACAACATAAATACCATATAAATTAGCGCCAAAACGACGAACGTTTGCCAAACACCTACAGTAGTGGGTGTTGCAAAATAAGCCATTAATTTTGCCGAGAGTGGTGAGCCGATCATTGCACCACCACCAAAGCCCATAATCGCCATACCTGTGGCCATGCCGCGTCTATCTGGAAACCATTTAATCAATGTAGAAACGGGTGAAATGTAACCCAAACCCAAGCCAATACCCCCAATGACGCCGCTACCCAGCCACATCATCCATAACTGGTGTACATAGACGCCGTAAGCTGAAATCAATAAACCACCGCACCAACAAAAGGTAGATACCAAGCCAGCTTTGCGCGGGCCTTCGCGTTCTAGCCAGCCACCCCAAAGCGCTGCAGAACAACCTAAGAGCACAAAAAACAGGGTATACATCCAACCCAAATCAAACTGCGTCCAGTTACAATCGGTGGCAAATAATGCCTTTCCAGTACCTGCTAGCTTTTCACCAAAGGTAGTCGCGCCGGCTGCACAAGCAGCTAAGGGCTTACCATCTTCGCCCATCAGCGCATTGCCTAGTGGCTTCCAAAACACGCTAAATCCATAAGCCATGCCTATCGATAAATGTATTGCTAACGCGGCTGGCGGCACTAACCAACGATTAAAATTAGACTTCGCCGTGATGTATTCTTTTGATAAAAAGCTTGCCATTTCCACCCCTATTACAATGTTCGACTTTTATTAAGTAATTGTTATGTTTTGTAACAAGACACAGTGTGTTACAAAACGTTAAAAATGGCAAATCTGGCTTATAGTTTTATGTATAAAAATGTTTAATATTTGTCATTAATATGTCATATTAAAGTCACATAATGGCACGATGCTTAAATTGCAATGAAAAACAATAGAAGAGAATAATGATGGCCGCCAATATTTTAGTAATAGAAGATGAACCAGCGATACAAGAACTGCTGGCCTTGAACATTGTGCAAGCAGGTCACAACGCATTGCGCGCGCTCAGCGTAGAGCACGCACAAGAGCTACTTCGCAACACATTACCCGATTTAATTTTGCTCGATTGGATGTTGCCAGGCATGAGCGGCATTGAATACGCACGGCGTTTAAAATCGGACAACTTAACAAAATCTATCCCCATTATCATGCTGACCGCGCGGGGCGATGAGTTTGATAAAGTGCGTGGTTTAGAGGTGGGCGCTGACGATTACGTGACCAAGCCATTTAGCCCGCGCGAACTCAATGCGCGCATCAAAGCGGTGTTGCGCCGCCGTGCGCCACAGATGACGGACGACCCGATTGAAATTCAAGGTTTGTTGTTAGACCCTACCACGCACCGCGTGTCTGGCAACAGCACTAATATTGATTTAGGGCCTACAGAGTTTAGGTTGCTACACTTTTTTATGGGCAATGCAGAGCGTGTACATTCACGCAGCCAATTGCTCGATAAAGTATGGGGCGACCGCGTATTTGTTGAAGACCGTACGGTCGATGTGCATATTCGTCGCTTACGCAATGCGCTTACAGCATCTGGCCACCAAGACCTAATTCAAACCGTACGTGGCTCAGGTTATCGACTATCAGCTAAACTTAATTAAATCGGCGCCTCCCTGCACGCTCAAACCCGTAATAAGCATAAGGGTGCAAGACCGCTAGGGTCTTGTCCGTGAAATATACCCACTAAGCCAGTAATTGGCTTGCCCGTGAAATACACCAACTAAAGTTGGTTATTCATTCCTGAAAGCACATTATTCTGAGTGAATCCTCGCTATAATTAGGCAATTTTATTTTAGCCTAATCAAGAAGCTTAATGTCCGATATCCGCTTAAAAGCCATTTTATTTGCCTGCGCCTTAAGCGCTTTCTGTTTATTTATATGGCTAATCAGCAGCGCAATTGTAGCGCTCGCTTTGTTCTCAGTTGGGCTTTTGTTATATATTGGCAGTCACATCTCTTGGTTGCACCAATTACAGACATGGTTTAAAAATCCGGATTTAAAAAACCTACCAGAAGGCTCTGGGGTTTGGGAAGGTTTATTTGCCACCTTGTTAAAGTACGAGCGCAATAACATCTCCAACCAAAATCAGCTAAGCGCTGCCTTAGAGCGCTTTAATCTGACTGCCAACGCCATTCCAGATGGTTTAGTCTTACTCAACCCCAGCAACGAAATAGAGTGGTGTACGCCTAACGCCGAAGCCCAGCTTGGCTTAGATTTAAATACTGATAAAAACTTACCTATTGTGAACTTGGTTAGAGATAGCCATTTTATTGCCCATCTATATAACGAGGATTTTAGCGAGCCTTTCAAGCTTAAATCTTGGCGCAATCCAGAAGTGCTTTATGAAATTCAGCTCATCTCGCTTGCCACGAAACAAAAACTACTCATCTGTCGCGACATGACACAACTTGAAAAAGTAGATGCGATGCGGCGCGATTTTATTGCCAATGTTTCGCATGAGCTACGCACGCCACTTACGGTGGTAGGTGGTTTTTTAGAAACGCTTAGCGATACAGAAGGTGCAGTACCAGAAGGTTTAAAGAATTACTTTACCATGATGGAAGAACAAACTTTGCGCATGCGCCGCATTATTGAAGATTTACTCACTTTATCGACCATCGAAAGCAATATAGATGAACCTGATGATACAGAAATCGACATGAGTAAACTATTTAAACAGATTCAAAATGACGCGGCGGGCTTAAGCCAAAGCTTGTATAAAACCAAACATAAAATAGAGTTAGATATTGACCTTGAGCTCAATCTAACAGGCTCTCAAAATGAGCTACAAAGCGCATTTAGCAACTTAGTCAGCAATGCGATTCGTTACACACCAAAAGGTGGAAAAATCTGGATTACTTGGGGCATGCAAAATGAGCAGGCCATATTTTCAGTAAGTGATACTGGCATCGGCATCGAACAACAGCATATTGATCGACTAACCGAGCGCTTTTATCGTGTTGACCGCGGCCGTAGCCGTGAAACTGGCGGCACAGGTTTGGGCTTATCTATCGTGAAGCATATTCTGATTCGTCATCAAGCTAGATTAGAAATCAGCAGTGAGATTGGCAAAGGCAGTACATTTAGCGTGGTATTTCCTAAAGCCAGAATTGTTAACAAAAAACCATCTGTAGAAGCATGAAAATAGTTCTTTTATTATTAGTTAGCTGCCTGGCCGCATGCGCAAGTGCGCCACCTGCATCAGAAGGCAAACCCATGCCAGACAGAAATGAAAGAAGCGCGCTCTCACAATTTGCAAAGACTGATTTTGACCGCATGGCCGATGTGGAATTTGCTGAAAGCACACTAGGCTTTAAAACGTTAATGTTAAAACTGTATCGGCGCAACCCAAAAGAACTGGCTAAAAGCACCACAGATACGTCAGAAAAAATGGCCGATTGGGTGTTTAATGGTGATGATCAACACCACTGGCAATTTAAAGAATTAGATAACAAACAAGGCACAGAAGCGATATTCCTCGCCTTTAATAACGACTACCAAGGCGACCGCGTACTGGCCTATATTGTGGGTTTGCAAACCATGATGCTAAAAGCGCATGGCGGGAAAAAAGAATTTTATTTAACCGACAGCATCCACCCGCAAAGTTTGTACAACGCGGCGCGCAACGTAGAAATTGCCGCTTGGAAAATATCTACTAGCCGCAATCAAAAAGGCGAGCTATTTTTGCTTACCAACGAGATTAATAGCCAAGAGCGCAATTTAAGTTTTGAACGCGAATTTGGCAAAATCATTGGCCGTGCAGATTTATTTGCGTTTATGCTCGCAGAAAAATCTCAGCGCTTGATTTCTAGAATATCGCAAAATTTAGCGACAGCCGTATTTCTGCCGTTTTAATTCAATGACTTTAATTAACTACTGAATTTACTTTTTTAACCACAAAACTAGCAGCATCATTCTTGACACTTGTTTCATGACCACTCATTAACACTACTAATAAAGCCACAATTAGAAATGGAAGTCTAGTTGTACTGTTCATCTCAATTATCCTTAAACAGTCATAAAAGTAATACATCTAGTAATCAGCATAAACCATGCCAAACTTACCCGAGTAAAAACAACAACTAACCATTGTGATATAAATAAAATTTACAGTTAAATCAATTAGATACAAATCTTATTAAGCACTTGTTGATGCTGATTTCGATTTAATAAGTAATGCACGCAATAAATGTAAGTGCACATGTGCGGAAACAGTGCATCTTTAATAAAACTTCAGCATCCATTTCTACTTAATTATTCTAAAACCCAAATATGACAGTTTAAAATTGATGCTCTGGAGGGCGCATGGATATTGGCTCGCAGGACACCTATTTTCACTCATATCCGTATGGTTTTGACTTTAAATCCCCTGCTGCCGCGCCGAGCATCGCAGCCAAAGCGGGAGTTTTCGGCGAGGACTGTCTGAGGGCGTAGCCTGAGTTCCGCAGCCGCTCGCTTTGGCGAGAAGCGCAGGAAATAAGCGGTAGGGGGTAGCATTTTCTTTGGTTTCTTTCTTTTGGCTAAGCAAAAGAAAGAAACTCGCTAGTCGCGCGAAAGCGACTTTATCTCAGTAAAGTTAAAATTATCTTTATATTTTATATATAAATAAACCAATAAATTCAATGTGTTATATTAATAAAAAGATTTGTAACAGAATATTTACAATATTTATTCTTTTTTACTGTTGCAGTACAATCTTAATTGGATTAAACTCTATCTCATTGATATGATAGAAAGGTATTGTTATGAGTCAAACTTTAAGAAAAAGAAGTCCGCAGGCACCTTCAATTTCACTAGAAGATGCTTTAAATAGAACACTCAAAGTGTATGATAAAGAGCGTAGACACGAGGTTCCAATTGAGGTTGCAGCCATTGATATGGGATATAAGAATGCGAAGAGCGGTAGCTCATTGCAAACATTAGCATCAATTAGATATTTTGGCTTAATGCAACGTCCTAGAGAAGGAATGTTAAATGTATCTGCTGATGTTGAGAATTACAAATTCAGTCCAAATCCGGAGCTTAAACAACAGCTGCTTAACAATTGGCTTCGAACACCATTAGTATTTGCTGAGCTGTTAGATAAATTCCCTACAAGTTTGCCTTCCGATGCTGTAATAAGATATGAACTTATACAGCAAGGCTTTTCGCCGACCACAGCTGATGATGTTGTGTCTAACTTCAAGCATTCAGTGGATTTTGTTCGCTATTACGAACAGGCAAATTTAAGTGAAAAGTCAGTAGAGGATGAAGAATCTGTGGATAATTCGCAAAGCGAACCTATTACTGATAAGCAAAAACAACCTGCGACTTTTAGTTTAATACAAAACGTGGGTGTGGATAGGATGCCAATTAGACTAGAAGGCGGAAGAAAAGCTTTCTTAGAAATCCCAACCCCTTTTTACGAAGCGGATAAAAAAAGATTAATAGACCAAATAAATCTCATACTTACGGACGAGAGTGAAACTAGTGATTAACATAAAGAAAAAGCCCAAAGTGCGCTAACACAATGGGCTAAATGATAAGGTGGTAAGGGAAACCCTCTGTCACCTACACCATTGTCCTTGCAGACAGGCGAATGATATTCGCTTTTAATGTTGTAGGCAACTATTCCCTTCAATTCATTTATATGAAAGGAATAGAGATGCGTATAAAAACCGTTCACGTTAGTCCGTATGTTCGAACTCGCTTAGGCAAGCTAGAACATGTTCGTAAACACTTACGCTCACCGCCTAGCTTCTAGGTAACGAGATGAGGCGGGTTTAATAAGCCTGCCTCACCCCAATGCCACTTCCACCAAATTATCACTAAAACTCGCCGAGTTCCCCATATCCCCAAACTCCGCCAAGCTAATACAATTCACCGTACCATTATTTAATTGTCGCCAATAACCCAGCGTGGCGACCACAATGCCTGCATTTACATCCGTGCTTACTCTTGCCACACCTTCAAACGCGCCACGGTCATTAAACACTTTTAATTTATCACCTTGTTTAATGCCACGCTTCGCGGCATCAGCGGCGTTTATCATCACAAATTGCTCGCCTTGATTTTTAATTTTGCCATCCATATTGGCGTAGCAACTGTTTAAAAAGTTGTGGCTTTTGGGCGAGATAATATTCAGTGGGTATTTTTTGGCTAACTCAGGGTTAGTTTCAGGTGATTCGCGCGAGGCCACATAATCTGGCAGCGAATCTAAATCTTGCCCTGGCTGAAAGCCATCGTACATTTGGCGGAACGGCCCAGCGACAAAATTCTTGGCGCCTTCTACCATAAACATGCACTTACCATTAGCCGTCGGGAAGTTGCCGTTTTTATGCGGTGCGCGGTCATCTTTGGTGCCGACTTTTAGGCGTGCATAACCATGCTCGCGCATATAGGCCATGTTGATGCCATCACACGCAGGTGCGCTCCAGTTGATGTAATGATCTAAACACTCAGAATCAGACCAAGAAAATTGTTCTTCTTTAAAACCCAAACGCTTGGCCAAAGCGCGGAAAATATCGTTATTCGGAATCGCTTCGCCTGGCGGCTCTATGCATTTGGCATTATAAGTCAGGTAAAAATGTCCCCACGACACGATAATATCTTCCAGCTCTGCACCCATGGCGGCTGGCAGCACAATATCGGCATAAGCGGCGGTGTCAGATATAAAATGCTCTACCACTACTGTAAACAAATCTTCGCGCGCTAAACCTTTTAAAATTTTGTCGGTTTCGGGCGATTGCGTCACCGGGTTGGTGTTCCAAACCATCAGCGATTTAATCGGCGTTTTTAAATTAAGCTCACCCGTCAACGCACGGCCTAATTGCAGAATATTCACTACGGGGGTATTTTCAGGAATTAAATCGGGGCGGCACATGGTCATAAAATCATAAGGGTGCTCCCAAATTGGCATTTGCAATACACCACCGCCCACATGCCGCCAAGCACCTATTAGCGCAGGCAAACACGAAACCGCACGGATGGCTTGGCTGCCGCCATAATTGCGCTCTAAGGCAATACCCATGCGGATTGCCGCAGGTGGCGTAGTGGCGTATTCACGCGCTAATTTGCGAATATCTGCGGCGGGGATTCCCGTAATGCCCTCCGCCCATTCTGGCGTACGGGTTTTGGCGCGTGCGGCTAATTCTGCATAACCGTGGGTGTAATTATCGACATAATCTTGGTCAACTAAACCTTCTTCAATAATCACATGCATCATCGCCATTGCCAGCGCGCCATCGGTGCCAGGTTTAGGCGCAATGTGCCAATCGGCTGCTTTGGCAGTTTTGCTAGCATAACTGTCAATCACCACTACTTTTGCGCCACTTTTTTGCGCCTCGTGCACAATATGCCAGTGGTGCAAGTTGGTGCTAACAGAATTGCAGGCCCAAATAATAATGTACTTAGAGTGAATAAAGCTTTCAGGATCAACGCCGCCCGTTGGTCCTACAGTGAGCAGCCATGCGGTGCACGAGCCTTCGCCGCAAAAGGTGCGCTCGCACACCGTTGCGCCCAATTTGTTAAAAAACGCGTCGCCACCGTTAAGACCATGCACCAAGCCTTGGTTGCCCAAGTAACTGGCTGGCATAATCGCTTGCGGGCCATCAGTTTTAATAATTGCCTGCCATTTATCCACAATCGTGTCCAAGGCTTCGTCCCAGCTAATGCGTTGAAACTGCTTGCTGCCTTTAGGACCAACACGTTTCATGGGGTACAGCAAGCGATCTGGGTGATAGTGACGTTTTTCGTAATCGTGCAATTTAACGCACAAACCACCGCGCGTCATGGGGTGTTCAGTATTGCCTGTCACCTTTAGCAAGGTACCATCTTTCACATGGAATACCATGCTACAGGTATCGGGGCAATCATGCGGGCAGCCACCGTGGTGGGTTGTCGTAAAATTGTTTTGGTCTAAATCGACAGGCTTGTTCATTTTAAAAAATCTCCTCAAATTAATTAAAACAATTGATGAGGTTAACTATATACCTACTTGTATAGTCCTGCAATTATTTTATGTTAACTCCAAAACAAGATTAAAATAACACCATGAAAATACCTTTACAACTACTGGGCAATATAAACCCAGCCCAATTTTTGAGCGAATATTGGCAAAAAAAACCGCTACTCATTAAGCAAGCCATCCCTCATTTTGAGGGTTTGCTTTCACCGAACGAATTAGCAGGTTTGGCTTGTGAAGATGGCGTGCAAGCACGTATTGTTAGTTTTAAAAAGAATCAGTGGCAAGTTAAACATGGGCCATTTGATGCGCGTGACTTTACCAAATTGCCAAAACGAGATTGGACGCTACTAATGCAAAGTGTGAACCATTATCTGCCCGAGGCAGCAGATTTGTTGGCTTTGTTTAACTTTATCCCACATGCGCGCTTAGATGATTTAATGGTGAGCTATGCGCCCAATGGCGGCGGCGTTGGCCCGCATGTGGATTCGTACGATGTATTTTTATTGCAAGGCAGCGGCAAGCGGCACTGGAAATTATCCGCACAAAAGGACTTAAACTTACTTGAAGACGCACCGCTGCGTATTTTAAAAAACTTTAAAGTCGAGCAAGAATGGGTGCTGGAAGCAGGCGATATGCTTTACCT